>NZ_JBICKP010000083.1:0-41474 GCF_043104335.1 Pseudomonas sp. WSY_20 | reverse complement strand
ATGCGGGGCTTTTCTTTTCCAGAGCACTAGACGCACAAAAAAGCAAGTGTTACATTCGGCCTCGCACTGCTTCTTCAGTGCCCTCTACATGCCGTCGCCGAAGCATCCCCAATTCGAATCAGTACGCGATCCTTTCGCCATCTAGCGGCGCGGCTTCATTAAGCCAGAAGCTTAATTCTCCCTTCTTACATGATTACGTCATTCCCCTTATGAACCTGACTGAACTCAAGCAAAAGCCGATTACCGATCTTTTGGAAATGGCCGAACAAATGGGCATCGAGAACATGGCCCGTTCGCGCAAACAGGACGTGATTTTCTCCCTGCTGAAAAAGCATGCGAAAAGCGGCGAAGAGATCTCGGGTGACGGCGTGCTGGAGATTCTCCAGGATGGCTTCGGTTTCCTGCGTTCTGCTGATGCGTCCTACCTGGCCGGCCCTGACGATATCTACGTTTCGCCTAGCCAGATCCGCCGCTTCAACCTGCGTACCGGCGATACCATCGTTGGCAAGATCCGCCCGCCGAAGGAAGGGGAGCGTTACTTCGCCCTGTTGAAGGTCGATACCATCAACTTCGACCGGCCGGAAAACGCCAAGAACAAGATCCTGTTCGAAAACCTGACGCCGCTGTTCCCCAACAAGCGCCTGAAGATGGAGGCTGGCAACGGCTCCACCGAAGACCTGACCGGCCGTGTCATCGACCTGTGCGCCCCGATCGGCAAGGGCCAGCGTGGCCTGATCGTCGCCCCGCCCAAGGCGGGCAAGACCATCATGCTGCAGAACATCGCAGCCAACATCACCCGTAACAACCCTGAGTGCCACCTGATCGTTCTGCTGATCGACGAGCGCCCGGAAGAAGTGACCGAGATGCAGCGTACCGTACGCGGCGAAGTGGTTGCCTCTACCTTCGACGAGCCGCCAACCCGTCACGTGCAAGTGGCCGAAATGGTCATCGAGAAGGCCAAGCGCCTGGTCGAGCACAAGAAGGACGTGGTCATCCTGCTCGACTCCATCACCCGCTTGGCACGCGCCTACAACACGGTCATTCCAAGCTCGGGCAAAGTGCTGACCGGTGGTGTCGACGCCCACGCCCTGGAAAAGCCCAAGCGCTTCTTCGGGGCCGCCCGTAACATCGAGGAAGGCGGCTCGCTGACCATCATCGCCACCGCGCTGGTCGAAACCGGTTCGAAGATGGACGAGGTGATCTACGAGGAATTCAAGGGCACCGGTAACATGGAGCTGCCCCTGGACCGTCGTATCGCTGAAAAGCGTGTGTTCCCCGCCATCAACATCAACCGTTCGGGTACTCGCCGCGAAGAGCTGCTGACCGCTGACGACGAACTGCAACGCATGTGGATCCTGCGCAAGCTGTTGCACCCGATGGACGAGATCGCTGCCATCGAGTTCCTGGTCGACAAGCTCAAGCAGACCAAGACCAACGACGAGTTCTTCCTGTCGATGAAGCGCAAGTAAGCGTTTCAGGTCTGAATCGAACGGGGCCGCTTCGCAGCCCATCGCAGTCGGTCCGGTGCCCCGGACCGGCTGCGATGGGACGCGAAGCGGCCCTGATCAGTTTTGACCATTGCACGCTGAACGGCGCTACACTCTGAACCCCCGATCGATACGGCCAACACGAGGCTCATGCATGCAGTATCGCGACTTGCGCGACTTCATTCGTGGCCTGGAACAGCGCGGCGAGCTCAAGCGCATCCAGGTCCCGATCTCCCCAGTGCTGGAAATGACCGAGGTCTGCGATCGCACCCTGCGTGCCAAAGGCCCTGCGCTGTTGTTCGAAAAGCCGACCGGCTTCGACATTCCCGTACTGGGCAACCTGTTCGGTACGCCTGAACGGGTGGCCATGGGCATGGGTGCCGAGTCGGTCGATGAGCTGCGCGAGATCGGCAAGCTGCTGGCTTTTCTCAAAGAGCCTGAGCCTCCCAAAGGGCTCAAGGACGCCTGGTCCAAGCTGCCGATCTTCAAGAAAGTGGTGTCGATGGCGCCCAAGGTGGTCAAGGACGCCGTTTGCCAGGAAGTGGTGCTCGAAGGAGAGGACGTGGACCTTGGCGCATTGCCGATCCAGCATTGCTGGCCGGGCGATGTGGCACCGCTGATCACCTGGGGCCTGACCGTAACGCGCGGTCCGAACAAGGACCGCCAGAACCTGGGTATCTACCGGCAGCAGGTGATTGGTCGCAACAAAGTGATCATGCGATGGCTCAGCCACCGTGGTGGCGCCCTGGACTACCGTGAGTGGTGTGAAAAAAACCCTGGCCAGCCGTTCCCAGTGGCCGTGGCGTTGGGGGCAGACCCTGCCACTATCCTGGGTGCAGTGACCCCGGTTCCCGATACGCTTTCCGAATACGCCTTCGCGGGCCTGTTGCGGGGTAATCGCACCGAGCTGGTCAAGTGCCGCGGCAGCAATCTGCAGGTGCCGGCCACGGCCGAGATCATCCTCGAAGGGGTCATTCACCCGGGCGAGATGGCGCCTGAAGGCCCGTATGGGGACCATACCGGGTACTACAACGAAGTGGACAGTTTCCCGGTGTTCACCGTCGAGCGCATCACCCATCGGCAAAAGCCGATCTATCACAGCACCTACACCGGCCGGCCGCCGGATGAGCCGGCCATTCTCGGGGTGGCGCTGAACGAAGTGTTCGTGCCGATCCTGCAGAAGCAGTTCCCGGAAATCGTCGATTTCTACCTGCCGCCGGAGGGGTGCTCCTACCGCATGGCGGTGGTGACCATGAAGAAGCAGTACCCAGGGCATGCCAAGCGCGTGATGCTGGGTGTGTGGTCGTTCCTGCGACAGTTCATGTACACCAAGTTCGTTATCGTGACCGACGACGACATCAACGCCCGCGACTGGAACGACGTGATCTGGGCCATCACCACACGCATGGACCCCAAGCGTGATACGGTGATGATCGACAACACGCCGATCGACTACCTGGATTTTGCCTCTCCGGTGTCGGGCCTGGGATCGAAAATGGGCCTGGATGCCACGCACAAGTGGCCGGGCGAAACTACACGCGAGTGGGGGCGGGTCATCGTCAAGGACGAAGCCGTCACCCGGCGTATCGATGAGCTGTGGGATCAGTTGGGAATAGATTGATGCAGGTAACGTTGCAGCCGTCCGGAGCAGTGCTGACGCTAGAGCCCGGGGAACGGATCCTGGAAGGTGCGCGTCGGCTGGGTTATGACTGCCCCAACAGCTGCCGTAATGGCAACTGCCATGTCTGCGCTGCATTGCTGGTCGAAGGCAGCGTGCGCCAGAACGGAGAAGTCCGGGACCATGGCGAATTGTTCACCTGCATCGCCGAGCCGCTCGAGGATTGCATCCTGCTGTGGGACGGCGTGCTCGCCCTGGGCGAGCTGCCGGTACGCAAGCTGACCTGCACGGTCAGTGAATGCCGTGAAGTGGGTGGCGACGTCTGGCGCGTGCGCCTGTTGGCCCCTGCGGGCAAGCCGCCGCGCTACCATGCCGGGCAGTATTTGATGATCGAACGCGAAGCGGGTAAGCCGGCCGCTTTTTCGCTGGCTTGCGCTCCCCATTCCGGACGCGAGCTTGAATTGCATGTACTGGCGCGCGAGCCCAGTGCCGTGCAGTTGATCGAGCAATTGCAGCGCGATCGCCTGGCTCGCATCGAAATGCCCTTTGGCGATACCCACCTGGCCGAACTGCCGGACGGGCCATTGGTGCTGATCGCCGCCGGTACCGGCATGGGCCAGATGCACAGCCTTGTGGAGCACTGCCGCGCTCAGGGCTTCAAGCACCCTGTTCACTTGTACTGGGGCGTACGACGCCCGGAAGACTTCTACCAGATCGAGCATTGGGATCAGTGGCTGAGTTTGCCTAACCTGTACCTGCACCAGGTGGTTAGCGACCTGTGCGGCTGGGAAGGCCGTTGCGGGATGCTGCACGAAGCGGTTTGCGAGGACATCCCCGACCTCAACAGCGTTCATGTGTACGCCAGTGGCTCGCCGAACATGATCTATGCAACGCTCGATGCACTGGTGGACGCTGGCATGGATGCGCATCGCATGCGTGCGGACGTGTTCGCCTACGCGCCTCGCGGCTGAGGAATTCCATCGCGGTGCGTGGCGCCCCTGTGGCTGCCCGCGCCAGCCCGTAAGCAGGTAACGCGCTGCACGGCCGGTCGTCGGCGCCTGACGTGAAAATCACTGCATGCACTTGTTCAGCCCCTTGCCCTGACTTAGCTTATACACCGCCTGGCGCGACTGCCGTAAATGACTTGCCTGAGGGTTCTGGTCAACGACGCAGTGACCAACGCATCAGGCTCGGTCACGTTACATGCTTTGTTAACAGGGAATCATAGCGGCAGCTTATGTCGGCGCTCGAACGGTCATCCTGGCAAGTCACATACCCCCCTTCGCTCGATTTTGGTCAGCAACTGACCCACGAGCAATTGCATCACTCCATGCAAGCCGCCATGTCCCGTCACCAGGGCGGGCCGGTGTGGCTGTTTGCCTATGGCTCTTTGATCTGGCGGCCCGAGTGCAGCGCGGTGGAGCGTCGACGTGCGCGGGTGCACGGTTACCACCGGGGCTTGTACCTGTGGTCGCACGAGCACCGTGGCACGCCCGAAACCCCAGGTTTGGTGTTTGGCCTGGATCGAGGCGGCTCGTGCAGCGGCTTTGCCTACAGGCTGGATGACGCGACACTCGATGCATCGCTGCGAGCCCTGTGGCAACGCGAAATGCCTTACCCGGCCTACCGCCCCCACTGGCTCAACTGCCGACTCGACGATGGCAGCAGGGTGCAGGCCCTGGGTTTCGTGTTGGAGCGGCATCTGCCTTGCTACGCGGGCAATCTGCCGGATGACGTGCTCAGCCACATACTGGCCAGCGCCAAAGGGCGTTATGGCACCACGCGCGATTACGTCGAGCAGACCCTTCATGCCCTGCGCAGCCACCATATGCCTGATCGCAACCTGGAAGCGCGCTTCAGGCGCTGTCATGATCTGCGCGAACGGTGATCACGCACGCGGCGGCACCACCACCAGCTTGCCGACCGCCTGGCGCTGGCCCAGCGTTTCGATGGCCGCACCCGCGTCGGCCAGGGCGTATGTCTGTGAAACGAGAGGCTTCAATTTGCCCTGCGCGTGCCAGGCAAACAGCTGCTTGAAGTTGGCCGCGTTATCCTCGGGTTGGCGCTGGGCAAACGCGCCCCAGAAGACGCCCAGTACCGCCGCCCCCTTGAGCAGCACAAGGTTGGCTGCCAATTGGGGAATGGTGCCGCTGGCAAAACCCACTACCAACAACCTACCGTTCCACGCCAGGCCCCTCACGGCGTGCTCGAACAGTTCGCCGCCTACCGGATCGTAAATCACATCCACACCTTTGCCATCGGTCAGGCGCTTGATGGCCTCGCGCAGATTGTCCTGGCTGTAGTCGATCAGGTCATCGGCCCCAGCGGCACGGGCCACCGCGAGCTTTTGCGCACTGCTGGCAGCCGCGATGACCCGCGCCCCCATGGCTTTGCCGATCTCGACCGCCGCCAGGCCCACCCCGCCGGACGCGCCCAATACCAGCAAGGTCTCGCCGGTTTGCAATCGACCGCGCTGGTGCAAGGCGTGCATCGAGGTGCCGTAGGTCATGCCGAATGCGGCGGCGGTGATGAAGTCCATGCTGGCTGGCACGGGCATTACGTTGGAGGCGGGCACTGCCACTTGCTCGGCAAAAGCACCCCAGCCGGTCAGTGCCATGACCCGGTCACCCACCTTGAAGGCGCCCACCTTGGCGCCGACGGCTGCGACCGTGCCCGCGGCCTCTCCACCCGGTGAGAAGGGCAAGGGCGGCTGAAACTGGTATTTACCTTCTATGATCAAGGTATCGGGAAAGTTGACCCCAGCCGCCTGCACGTTCAACAGCACTTCGTTGGGTTTGGGCGTTGGGCTGGGCACGTCTTCCAGGACCAGTTCGCGGGCCGGGCCCAGGTGCTTGCATAGCAGCGCTTTCATCGTGGCCTATTCCTTTGCGGGTAATGGCCGATAAGTGTAGGAGGGCCGCCAGTCGGGTCAACGAGCATGGCTTGTCCTGATGGGCCGGCATAAGCCCAGGCTTGGGTTTGAACGATGTGCTGGTTAAGCTGGCGCCACCTGAATAGAGGAGCGATTTCGTGAAAGCGTGGATATTGATGGTGTTGGCACTGGTGTTACCCGCCGCAGCCGTGGCCGAGGAGGGCAAGGAGGGTGCGCCCAAGGTGGCCTATATCACGCTGACGCCGCCGTTCGTGGGCAACTATGCGCTCGATGGTGGTCCGCGCTTGCGGGTGTTCAAGGCGGACGTCGCATTGCGAGTGACCGGGGATGAGGCCGCCAAGGCGGTACAGCATCATGAACCACTGATCCGCAACCAGCTCGTCGCACTGTTTACTCAACAGACCGTGGACAGCATGAGCAATGTGGAGGCCAAGGAGCATTTACGTCAGCAGGCCCTAAAGCAGGTTCAGCAGGTGATGGAGACCGAAGAGGGCAAGCCGATCGTCGAGGACCTGCTGTTCAACAACCTGATCGTCCAGTGAGCGGCTGACCCGGTTTTCGGTCAGCCACTGAAGGCTGCGGTTCAAGGGAATGCCGGAGCGGGGCAGGTGCCTCAAACCATCGCCAGGATGGCCGTCCACTGCTCGGCCGTGACCGGCATGACCGACAGGCGACTGCCTTTTTGTATCAGCGCCAGCTCGGCCAGGGCTGGCTGTTGTTTCAACCAGCCCAGCTCAAGCACGCGCGGCAGGGTCCGCACGTGGGCCACGTCTACCGCACTCCACGGGTTCTTGTCGGGCGTGGCCTTGGCATCGTGGTAAGGGCTCTGCGGGTCCAGCGCAGTGGGGTCCGGATAGGCTGCGCGGATGACCTTGGCAATGCCGGCGATGCCGGGTTGAGGGCAGCTGGAATGGTAGAAGAAGAACGTGTCCCCCTCGCTCATCGCACGCATAAAGTTGCGCGCCTGGTAATTGCGTACACCGTCCCAACGAGCTTCGCCTAGGTGAGCCAGGCTTTCAATCGACAGTTCGTCGGGCTCGGACTTCATCAGCCAATAGGCCATGTTGTTTGCTCCAGAAATGCTTTGAAATAACTCGTTCCATCAAACCGACGGCCGGTTGACGTCAACGTTTGCGTGGTGGCTCAGGTTGTCGGAGAATGCGCCCCGTTTGAGGTGCGATGCTCAGGTACTACCCAGAAGTCGCCGAGCACTGAACAGTTTGCCTGGGGGGCAATCGTCGATGAATCAACGTAAAAAGCCGGACCTGCTGTGGGTCCTGGTGTTCATCTTTGGCTTGGGTGTGGTTACCACCGGTTATGCGCAGGGGATCTGGGAGCGCAAGCTGGATAACGCCTACCAGATGCCATACGAAGCTGGTCAGGCGCAACGCTGACCCTTCCCGGCACCGCTTAGCGCGGTGCCACGTACCAGTGACGATCCGAGACCGTTCCCTGCAAAGGCACGTCCCAACTGGCTTGTGCTAGCCGCTCGACCTTCTGGCACTCATGCGCCAAGCCTAGCAGCCGTGGTTTTTTCCAGGTCTGCCGACGGGCCAGGTAAGCCAGGCTGCGATCATAGAAGCCACCGCCCATGCCCAGTCGCCCTCCCGCGTCGTCGAAGCCCACCAGGGGCAGCAGAATCAGGTCCAGTGCCCACACCGGGCGTTGACGCCTGCGGTCGGTGGCCGGCTCAGGGATTCGGAAACGGTTGGGCGTGAGCTTCTCGCCCTTCTCGAATCGCTGAAACACCATGCGGGTGCGTGGCCATGCATGCAGCACCGGCAAGTACGTGCGCTTGCCGCGACGCTGCGCCTCGCGCAGCAACAATGCAGGGTCGATTTCGCCGTCGTTGGGCAGGTACAAGGCGATATGCCTGGCCTTGCGAAAGAGTGGATGCTGTGCCAGCAGACGGTACAGGCCTGCAGCGGCCTGACGCTGCTGGGCGGGCGTGAGCGCCCGGCGCGCGTTGCGCAAGTGCCTGCGAAGTTGAGGGCGGCTGAGCGTCGCGGTGTCGGTCATGGCACGGGCGATCCGAGAAGTGCTGGCCATTGCTGTCGGCCAAAACGACTTGCCCGCCGAGTGGCGGGCAAAGGAATTCGGGCTCCCCGATAAGACCGCTATCGGTGTAGCCCTTGAACCCGAAAGTTCAAGGTGGAGATTGCAGGGGACATTAAGGCTTTCCGTCGAGCGGACATGCACACCTGCCCCAGCGTGCAACCCCCGTGGTTGTGCGTATCGGCTCAGGGACATAACCGACTGGCGCATCCACCAGGGAGTGGCGCCAGTATAACAACCTCAGTTTTTTTTGGTACCCGTCTCGTCGGACAGCGCCTGGTCGACCCGGTCCAGCAAATCGCGCACTTGCTCGCGCGTGGCTCCGCCGGACGGAGCCGCGCTGCGGTCTTCCTGGCGGTGGAGCATCTCGTGGGTAATGTTCAACGCCGCCATGACCGCGATGCGGTCGGCACCGATCACCTTGCCGCTGCTGCGAATCTCGCGCATCTTGCTGTCCAGGTAGTGAGCTGCACTGACCAGGTTGTTGCGCTCTTCGGGCGGGCAGATGATCGAGTATTCCTTGTCGAGGATCTGCACGGTGACGCTATTGCTTGAACTCATGAGTCTTGCTCCAGGGCCTTGAGACGCAAGATCATCGACTCGACCTTGCGCCTGGCGATCTCGTTCTTTTCGATGAGGTGGGCGCGCTCTTCGCGCCAGGACTTTTCCTGAGCTACTAGGAGTGCATTTTGCCGTTTAAGTTGCTCGACACGCTCGATCAGCAGCTCGAATCGGCTCATCAGGGCCTGCAGGTCGTTCTCTTGCGTGGGTTGCACTCGATTCGCTCCGTCATTGACTCATCTTGCGATGATGCCTCTCCCTGGGCCGTGACTGCCAGTGCCGATGGTCTTGGCGCGCCTGCCGGTGCTAGGATACAAGGCCTTCATTCTAGTCATTGCGCCCTCCGGCGCCTAGCAGCCCATGCCCAATACTCAATCGCCCTACGTTGCTTTCGCCATGTTGCTTTCCAGCAATGGCCACCCTGTCACACCCGCCGAACTGCACGGCCTGCTCATCGGCCGCAGCTGTGCGGGCGCCGGCTTCGATGCCGACGGCTGGCTGGCCGATGCGGCCCAGTTGCTGGAAACCGAACCGCAAGACGCTGTGCGCAATGCCCTGATCGGCCTGCAGGAAATGGTCAAGGGCGAGCTTACCAGCGACGACATGGCGATCGTGCTGCTGCTGCCGTCCGATGATGCTGCGCTGACCGATCGCGCCACCGCCCTGGGGCAGTGGTGCCAAGGCTTCATCACAGGCTTCGGCCTGAACGCCGGTGGCAAAGACCTGTCCATCGAGGCCAAGGAAGTGCTCCAGGACCTGGTGGCCATCTCCCAGGTGCAGGAAGCGCTGGAAGAATCCGAGGACGGCGAAAGCGACTACATGGAAGTGATGGAATACCTGCGTGTCGCGCCGTTGCTGCTGTTTTCCGAACTGGCCAAGCCCGCAGCGCCTGCGCCCAAGCCTTCTCTGCACTGAACGACGGGGTAGTCTGCCCATGAGCCGCATTCCCAAGGCCGAATATGCCCGCCGGCGCAAGGCGCTGATGGCGCAGATGGTTCCCAACAGCATTGCCATCCTGCCTGCCGCCGCCGTTGCCATCCGCAACCGTGATGTGGAGCACGTGTATCGCCAGGACAGCGACTTTCAATACCTCAGTGGTTTTCCAGAGCCCGAGGCGGTCATTGCGTTGATACCCGGCCGTGAGCATGGCGAATACGTGATGTTCTGCCGCGAGCGCAATCCTGAACGCGAGCTGTGGGACGGCTTGCGGGCCGGTCAGGAAGGTGCGGTGCGCGACTTCGGTGCTGACGACGCGTTTCCCATCGCCGACATTGACGAGATCCTGCCGGGCCTGATTGAAGGCCGCGAACGCGTCTACAGCGCCATGGGCAGCAATCCCGAGTTCGATCGCCGGCTGATGGACTGGATCAACGTGATCCGCTCCAAGGCCCGCCTCGGTGCGCAGCCCCCGAACGAATTCGTTGCCCTGGATCACCTGCTGCACGACATGCGCCTGTATAAATCGGCGGCGGAAGTGAAAGTGATGCGCACGGCCGCCGAGATATCTGCCAAAGCCCATGTACGGGCGATGCAGGCTTGCCGCCCGGGCCTTCATGAGTACAGCCTGGAAGCCGAACTTGATTACGCCTTCCGCCAGGGCGGGGCAAAAATGCCGGCGTACGGGTCGATCGTCGCCGCAGGGCGCAATGGTTGCATCCTGCACTACCAGCAGAACGACGCGCCGCTCAAGGAGGGCGACCTGGTCCTGATCGACGCGGGCTGCGAAATCGATTGCTATGCCAGTGACATCACCCGCACCTTCCCCGTCAGCGGGCGGTTTTCACCGGAGCAGAAGGCGATCTATGAGCTGGTTCTCAGCGCCCAGGCAGCGGCGTTTGCCGAAATCGCCCCGGGCAAACACTGGAACCATGCCCATGAAGCCACCGTGCGGGTGATCACCGAAGGGCTGGTTGAGCTGGGTCTGCTCAAGGGCGACGTGCAGGCGTTGATCGAGAGCGAGGCGTACCGGGCGTTCTACATGCACCGTGCCGGCCATTGGCTGGGCATGGATGTGCATGACGTGGGCGATTACAAGGTGGGCGGTGAGTGGCGGGTGCTCGAGCCAGGCATGGCCTTGACCGTCGAGCCCGGCATCTACATAGCAGCCGACAATGAAAGCGTGGCCAAGAAATGGCGCGGCATCGGCATTCGGATCGAGGATGATGTGGTGGTCACCAGGCAAGGCTGTGAAATCCTGACATCGGGCGTTCCCCGCACCGTCGCCGAGATCGAGGCGTTGATGCACGACGCGCGTCAGGCCAGCCTATGACCCAGGTGAATCTCGCGATCATCGGCGGCGGGCTGGTTGGGGCCAGCTTGGCGCTGACCCTGCAGGCAGGGGCCAAGGCGCGTGGTTGGAAAATCCTTCTCATTGAGCCCTTCGCCCCCGGCGACAGCTTCCAGCCTAGCTACGATGCGCGTTCTTCGGCGCTGTCGTTCGGGACCCGCCAGATCTACGATCGACTGGGCTTGTGGCCTGCCATCGAGCGGCGTGCCGAATCGATCGCCCAGATTCACGTGTCGGACCGGGGGCGCTTCGGTGCCACCCGCCTGGACGCGAGGGAAGAAGGCGTTCCGGCCTTGGGCTACGTGGTCGAGAATGCCTGGCTTGGGCAATGCCTGTGGCAGGGCCTGGACAGCGATGTGGTCAGTTGGCGCTGCCCGGCCGAAGTGACGTCGATGCAGGCTATCGAGGGCGGTTACCGCCTGCGCCTCAATGACGACACGCACATTGACTGCGACCTGGCGGTGCTGGCCGATGGTGGCCGCTCGGGCCTGCGTGAGCAACTGGGTATTCATGTCTGCCACACCCCTTACGAACAAAGCGCGTTGATCGCCAACATCACCCCCGGCGAGCCTCATCGTGGACAGGCCTTCGAACGCTTCACCGAAGCGGGTCCCATGGCTTTGCTGCCGTTACCGGAAAACCGCTGCGCGCTGGTCTGGACACGGCAGGGCATGGATGCGCAGCGCCTGGCTGACATGGATGAGCGCAGTTTCCTGCGTGAATTGCAGGGCGTCTTCGGTTACCGCCTGGGCACCCTTCGGCAGGTAGGCGTACGGCATCTGTACCCGCTGTCGCTGATCGAGGCGCAGGAGCAGATCCGTCCCCACCTGGTCGTGCTCGGTAACGCTGCGCACAGCCTGCACCCCATCGCGGGGCAGGGATTCAACCTGTCACTGCGGGATGTGCAGTCCCTTGCCGAGGCGCTGCTTGCAGGGCCGCAACGGCCAGGTGACCTTGCGACCTTGCAGGCTTATGGCAAGCGCCAGCGGCTGGATCAAACGCTGACCATCGGGTTTTCCGATCAGGTGACGCGGCTGTTCGGCAGCGGCCAGCCTTTGCTCGCCGCAGGCCGTAACCTGGGTTTGCTGGGCCTTGACCTGCTGCCACCGGCCAAAAGCTGGTTCGCCCGTCAGGCCATGGGCCTGGGTACGCGTTCCGATGTACGGGGCAAGGCATGAGCAACCCACGCAAACTGGCCCGGCGTGCGCGCGTCCTGCGCTGGATGCTGAACCTGTATCCGCCTTACCTGGGCGCAGGTATCCGTGTGCAGCACATCAGCCCTGACATGCGCAGCATCCGGGTGGCGATGAAGCTTACCCGCTGGAACCGCAACTACGTGGGCACCCAGTTCGGTGGCAGCCTCTACGCCATGGTCGACCCGTTCTACATGCTCTTGCTCATCGAACGGCTGGGGCGCGACTACATCGTCTGGGACAAGGCCGCCAGCATCGATTTCATCACCCCTGGCAAGGGCCCTGTGTATGCCGAGTTCCATGTCGATGACGCGCTGCTGGACGATATCCGCCAGCAGACCGCCACCGGCAAGAAATGCCTGCCCCGTTTGCAGGTCGATATCCGCGACGGCGCTGGTGAACTGGTGGCGCGGGTCGATAAAACCCTATACGTGCGGCTCAAGCCGCAAGCGAGGCTGGCGTAAGGCATGGAAACACGCGCAGATATTCTGATCGTAGGTGCTGGTATGGTCGGCAGCGCGCTGGCGCTCGCCTTGCGCCATAGCGGTCTGCAGGTGCTGCTGCTCGATGGCGGCCCCCTGGCAGTCAGGCCGTTCGACGCCAAGGCGCCGTTCGAGCCCAGGGTCAGTGCGTTGTCCGCGGCTAGCCAGCGTATTCTCGACCGCTTGGGCGCTTGGGAGGGCATTGCACGGCGGCGCGCGACGCCGTATTCCGATATGCAGGTTTGGGATGGCAGTGGCACTGGGCAGATTCACTTTTCCGCCACCAGCGTGCATGCGCAGGTGCTGGGCCATATCGTCGAGAACAAAGTGGTGCAGGATGCCTTGCTCGAACGCCTGCATGACAGCGACATCGGCCTGCTGCCCAATGCGCGCATGGAACAGCTGCGCCATTCCGGCGATGACTGGCTGATGACGCTGCACGACGGCCGGCAGCTGCGCGCACCGCTGGTCGTGGCTGCCGACGGTGCTCATTCTGCGGTTCGCCGCCTGGCTGGGTGTGAAACGCGCGAGTGGGATTACTTGCACCACGCCATCGTCACCAGCGTGCGTTGTGCCCAAAATCACCAAGCCACCGCCTGGCAACGCTTCACCGACGATGGCCCGCTCGCCTTCCTCCCTTTGACCCGAGACGGCAAGCAGGACTGGTGCTCGATCGTGTGGTCAACCACGCCGGTCGAGGCCGAGCGGCTGATGGCGCTGGATGAGCCAGCCTTCCTCAGGGCGCTGGAGCGTGCATTCGAGGGCCGCCTCGGAACGGTGCTGCAAGCTGACCCGCGGCTGTGCGTACCCCTGCGCCAGCGGCATGCCAAGCGATACGTGGAAGCCGGCCTTGCGTTGATCGGTGATGCGGCCCACACCATTCATCCGCTGGCAGGGCAAGGGGTGAACCTGGGGTTCCTTGACGCGGCGGTACTGGCCGAAGTCCTGATGGACGCCTGCAAGCGGGGGGAAAGGCTGGCCGATGTCAAGGTGCTGAGCCGCTATGAGCGTCGACGCATGCCGCACAACCTGGCGCTGATGGCAGCCATGGAAGGATTCGAGCGGCTGTTCCAGGCCGACAAGTTGCCGCTGCGCTGGCTGCGCAACAGTGGCTTGAAGCTGGTCGAGCAGTTGCCGGAGGCAAAAGCCGTGTTCGTGCGCCAGGCGCTCGGCTTGAGTGGCGACTTGCCGGATCTTGCCAAGGCGTGAAGGCTGCTCAGGGCCTACTGTCGAGTATGGATACGTGGCGGACCCTGGCACATAGCAACATCCAGTAACGGCAATGGGGGTGAGGGTTCAAATGGGATTCACTACCATCTGCGCCTCTCTAATCGATCGAGGAGCGCCTTCCATGTTGCCACGCAAGTCCCTACTGGCCGCCCTGGCCCTGAGCGTTGTCGGTGGTACCGTGCAGGCAGCTGACGAGGTCGTGGTCTATTCCTCGCGTATCGACGAGCTGATCAAGCCAGTGTTCGACGCCTACACGGCCGAGACCGGGGTCAAGGTCAAGTTCATCACCGACAAGGAAGCCCCCCTGATGCAGCGCATCAAGGCCGAGGGCGAGCACGGTGTGGCGGATCTTCTGCTCACCGTCGACGCAGGCAACCTGTGGCAGGCTGAGCAGATGGGCATCCTGCAGCCGATCCGATCCGAGATCATCGAGCGCAACATCCCGCCTCAATACCGTGCCTCGTCCCACGGCTGGACCGGCCTGAGCCTGAGGGCGCGCACCATCATCTACTCCACCGAACGGGTCAAGCCGGCCGAGCTCAGCACCTATGAAGCCTTGGCCGACAAGCAGTGGGAAGGTCGGCTGTGCCTGCGCACGGCGAAGAAGGTGTACAACCAGTCCCTGACCGCCACCCTGATCGAAAGCCATGGTGAGGCGAAGGCCGAGCAGATCGTCAAGGGCTGGGTCAATAACCTCTCCACCGACGTGTTCTCGGATGACAACGCCGTGATCCAGGCCGTCGAGGCGGGTCAGTGCGACGTGGGTGTGGTGAACACCTACTATTACGGCCGGCTGCACAAGCAGAACCCCAACCTGCCGGTGAAGATCTTCTGGCCCAACCAGCAAGACCGTGGCGTGCACGTGAACCTCTCCGGCATCGGCCTGACCAAGCACGCGCCTCATCCTGAGGCCGCAATGAAGCTGGTCGAATGGATGACCGGTGAACAGGCGCAGAAGTTGTTCGCCGACCTCAATCAGGAATTTCCGGCCAACCCCCAGGTCAAGCCCTCTGACGAAGTCGCCGCGTGGGGCGACTTCAAGGCCGACAGCATTGCGGTGGAAGTGGCCGGCAAGCGGCAGGCCGAAGCCATCCGCTTGATGGACCGTGCTGGCTGGAACTGAGCGGCGCTCCCTGCCCGAGAGGCCTGCCGAGGCCTCTTCGTGGGTCCTGCAGCGACCCGTCATCGAGACATAACGTGCCCTACACCCACCGTCGTCGCTGGTACCTCCCCGTCACTCTGATCGCCGGCCTCGTGCTGCTGCCCCTGAGCGTGCTGCTGTTGTCGTGGCAGTCGATCGACCTGCAGATCTGGTCACACCTGCTCGACACGCAGATGGGGCGCTTGCTGGGCAACACCGTTACCTTGGTGGTGGGTGTCGGTCTGGGTGTCACCTTGCTCGGTGTCAGCCTGGCCTGGCTCACCAGCCTGTGCGAGTTTCCGGGCCGTCGCTGGCTGGATTGGGCGCTGATGTTGCCGTTTGCCATTCCGGCGTACGTCCTGGCCTTCGTCTTCGTAGGTTTGCTGGACTTCGCCGGCCCGGTGCAGAGTGCCCTGCGCGAGGCTTTCGGGCCCATGCGCCTGCCACGGGTGCGCTCTACCGGCGGCGTGATCATCGTGCTGGTGCTGGTGTTCTATCCGTATGTCTACCTGCTGGCACGCACAGCGTTTCTTGCCCAGGGCAAAGGGTTGATGGAGGCCGCCCGGGTGTTGGGGCTCTCGCCCTGGCAGGCATTCTGGCGGGTGGCCCTGCCCATGGCCCGACCTGCCATCGGGGCGGGCATCGCCTTGGCCCTGATGGAAACCCTCGCCGACTTCGGCGCCGTGGCGGTCTTCAACTTCGACACGTTCACGACCGCCATCTACAAGACCTGGTATGGCTTCTTCAGCCTGTCCAGCGCTGCGCAATTGGCCAGTTTGCTGTTGCTGGCCGTCATGCTGGTGCTGTACGGCGAGCGCCGTGCGCGGGGCGCCAACCACAGCGCCAGTGAACGCCCCAGAGGCCAGGCGCTGTACCGCCTGCAGGGTGGCAAGGCCGTGCTGGCCAGCGGCTGGTGCCTGTTGGTCTTCGCCTGCGCATTCGTCATCCCTTTGCTGCAACTGCTGGTGTGGTTCTGGCAGCGCGGGCGCCACGATCTGGATGAGCGCTACATCGGCCTGGTGCTTCATACCCTATACCTGGGCGGCGTTGCAGCGCTGGTGACGGTCTGCGTGGCGCTGCTACTGGCCTTTGCCCGGCGCCAGGCGCCCATGCCGGGCATTCGCGTCGGTGTAGGGCTCGCCAACATGGGCTACGCCTTGCCCGGCTCGGTACTGGCGGTGTCGATCATGCTGGCCTTCAGCTACCTGGACAGCCAGGTCGTCGCGCCGCTGTCCAGCTGGCTGGGAGGCGCGGGCAGGCCATTGCTGCTGGGCAGCCTTGCAGCATTGCTGCTGGCCTATGTGATTCGTTTCATCGCCGTGGCCTACGGCCCGCTGGAGAGCAGCCTGGAACGGATTCGTCCCTCGTTGGCGCAGGCATCGCGCAGCCTGGGTGTGGGCGGGGTGCGGCTGTTCATCAAGGTGTACTTGCCGCTGCTGCTGCCAGGCGCACTGAGCGCGGCGTTGCTGGTGTTTGTCGATGTGCTCAAGGAGATGCCGGCTACCCTGCTGATGCGTCCTTTTGGCTGGGATACGCTGGCGGTACGGGTGTTCGAGATGACCAGCGAGGGTGAATGGGCGCGGGCGTCGCTGCCGGCATTGACGCTGGTGGTGGTCGGGCTGCTGCCGGTCATTGGCCTGATACGCCGCTCGGCGCGCAGGCCAGGCCATTCCTGCTAAGGGTGTCAGCTTGCGCCCTTGCCGCTACAATGCGCGGCACTCGCGCAGCAGGCAATCAAAACAACGCTGTTCACACAGCTGAAGGCCATGAGCCTTCCACTGCTGCCGCTTCGCCACGCCCGGAAGGAGAAACCCATGGGACAGCGCACGCTTTTGTACGACCTGCATCTGGCGCTTGGCGCCAAGACGGTCGATTTCGGTGGCTGGGACATGCCGCTGCACTATGGCTCGCAGGTCGATGAGCACCACCAGGTGCGCAGTGACTGTGGGGTCTTCGACGTGTCCCACATGACCGTCATTGATATCCGGGGCGATGCGGCCACGGCTTGGTTGCAGCGGCTGCTGGCCAATGATGTCGCCCGGCTCGATCAGGTTGGCAAGGCACTCTACAGCCCGATGCTGCATGAGCAGGGCGGGGTGATCGATGACTTGATCGCCTACCGCACGGCGACCGGTTACCGCCTGGTCACCAACGCTGCCACCCGAGCCCGGGTGCTGGAGTGGCTGGACCAGCAGCGTGATGGGCTTGCCGTCGACGTTCAGGTTCGTCCGGACCTCGCCATTCTTGCCGTTCAGGGCCCGAACGCGCGCGAGAAGGTAGCTGCTTTGGTCAGTGCCTCGCGGGCCGCTCTGATACGCACGCTACGCCCCTTCGAAGGGGTGATGGACGGGGACTGGTTCATCGCGCGCACCGGCTACACCGGCGAAGATGGCCTGGAGTTGATCTTTCCGGGTGACCAGGCCGTGGCCTTTTTCAACGACCTGGTCGGCGCCGGTATCGCGCCCAGCGGTTTGGGGGCTCGCGACACGTTGCGGCTCGAAGCCGGCATGCACCTTTACGGGCAGGACATCGACGAGCAGCATACGCCGTTATCGTGCAACCTGGGCTGGAGCATCGCCTGGGAGCCGGCAAGCCGAAACTTCATCGGCCGCGCGGCACTGTTGGCGGAAATCGAGCGGGGCGTACAGGAAAAGCTCGTGGGTTTGGTACTGGAGGAGCGTGGTGTGCTGCGCGCCCACCAGGTGGTCCGTGTGGCGGGAATTGGCGAAGGAGAGATCACCAGTGGTAGTTTCTCACCTACGCTGAGCAAGTCCATTGCCCTGGCACGCGTGCCCATGGCCACGGGCGACCGGGCCGAAGTGGAAATTCGTGGCAAGTGGTACCCGGTGCGCGTGGTCAGGCCGACTTTCGTGCGCCACGGCAAGATCCTGATCTGATCCATCATCAAACGGCGGGCGTACCGCTGAGCCAATCGAGGAATTCAAGACATGAGCACTATCCCCGCCGAACTTCGTTTTGCCCAAAGCCATGAATGGGCCCGCCTGGAAGCCGACGGTACCGTCACGGTAGGCATCAGTGACCATGCGCAGGAAGCGCTAGGTGACGTGGTATTCGTCGAGCTGGCCGAAGTGGGCAAGGTGTTTGCCGCAGGCGACGCGGCCGGTGTCGTGGAGTCGGTCAAGGCCGCGTCCGACATCTACGCCCCGGTCGGTGGCGAAGTGATCGCGGTTAACGAGGCGTTGGCCGACAGCCCTGAACAACTAAACGAGCAGCCCTACGACGCATGGATCTTCAAGCTCAAGCCGAGCAGCCAGGCTGATCTGGAGAAACTGCTGGATGCGGCTGGCTACAAGGCCGCCATTGGCGAGTAAGCCGTCCTTGCGTCACCGGCAGAAAGCACTCGCAGCCAGGGGTTGAAGACCTCCTGGCGCGAGTTAGCCGGCGTTGAGGCCGGCGCTGTACCGATCAGTCGGCTATTGCATGCTTGGCCAGAATGGCATTGGCCAGCTCCATGTCAGACGCGTGAAGCCCTGGATGTTCCGCACGCACCTGCTTGATTGCCGACTCCAGGAATGGCCCACGGATGGCGCCTTCACTGGCTACGAAGCTGCCAGCATCATCCTGCGCCGCCATTACCAACTTGTGGTCACGCGAGGTCAGGTAGGTCGAGCCGGTGGTTGCACCGGAAGAGATCACATTACGCCAGAAGGAATCGGCCATGGCCGAGCCCACAGGCAGCGCGAGCAGGGCTGCGGCAGCGATGGCAGTGTTGAGACGCATGATGAGACACCTCGAAGGTGAGGGTTGAAGATGTGCGGTTGGATGCTCGCGAACCTGCCAAGTTCCTGGGCCTGCCGCTTCTGATCAGCTGCATGCACGCAGTACTTCGTCAGCCAGGGTTTGCCCACACGCAACCTTGGCCTCGCCGCAGCGGCGCAGGTCCACAAGGCCATCTGCCTGGGCCTGGCGTCGCAATTGCGCAAGGTCCGTATGAGGGCCGATCAGGGCACGCAGGTTGTCGCTGGGTTCGAGTAATTCGAACAAGCCGGTACGCCCATGAAAACCCGTGCCGCGGCACGTTCTGCAGCTGGCTGCGTCGCGCCCCTGGCACTGGCTGCACAGCGTGCGCACAAGGCGCTGGGCCATCACGGCAATCAATGTCGCTTTGATCAAGTAGTCAGCCACACCCAGTTCTTGCAGGCGGATGATCGCGGCACAGGCGTCGTTGGTGTGCAGGGTAGACAGCACCAGGTGCCCGGTAAGGGCGGCCTGCACGGCCACCCGTGCGGTGTCGGGGTCCCGTATTTCGCCGATCATGATGATGTCCGGATCCTGGCGCAGCATAGCGCGCACGCCGTTGGCAAAGCCCAGGTCCAGGGCCGGCTGCACCTGAAACTGGTTGAACCCGGGTTCGAGCCGTTCGATGGGGTCCTCGATGGTGCACAGGTTGACCTGCGGGGTGGCCAATAGCTTGAGGCTGGCGTACAGCGTGCTGGTCTTGCCTGAGCCCGTAGGCCCTGTGACCAGGATGATGCCCTGGCGCCGTTGCAGCAGGCCTTGCCATTGACCCAATTGCTGCCCCTGAAGACCGAGCCGATCAAAGCTCTCGTGCAGCTGCTGCGGGTCGAACAGGCGCAATACCAGTTTTTCACCAAAGGCAGTGGGCAGGGTCGACAAACGCAGCTCCACCTCGCTCCCGTTTGGCAGGCGGCTTTGCAGTCGGCCATCCTGAGGCCTGCGTTTTTCCGCGACGTCCATGCGCCCAAGGTGCTTCAGGCGGCTGATCAAGGCCACTGCGACTGCGGCGGGGAAAACATAGACGGTGTGCAACAGGCCATCGATGCGATAGCGCAAGTGGCCCTGGTCGCGGCGCGGCTCCAGATGGATGTCGCTGGCGCGCTGGTCGATCGCGTAGTGCAGCAGCCAGTCGACGATATGCACGATATGCGCGTCATCCGCGTTGGCCTGCGAGTGACGCTTGCCCAGCTCCAGCCACTGCTCGAGTTCGCCGAAGCGGTTCGATTGCTGGTGGTGCGCGCCCTTGACCGACTGCGCCAGGCGCTGGAAGGGTTCACCGGCCTGACGCATCTGCACAGGGCTTGCGAGCACTCGCCGCACGGTTCGTCCAAGGCTCAGGGCCAGATCGGCCTGCCAACGGCACTGATAGGGCTGTGCGCTGGCCACGGTGACGCTCGCCGCGTCAGCTGCCACGATGAGAATGCCGTGGCTCTGCGCAAAGGCTGGGGACACCAGCTCAGCCACCTGCTGCAGGTCGATTTGCAGCGGATCGATACGCAGATAGGGCAGGCCCGTCTTGGCAGCCAGCCATTGGCAAAGCCGATCCAGGTCCAGTACTTGCCCCGGATGGAGGCGGTCGGCAAGGTTGCAGGCGGCCACTTGCTCCAGCGGATGATCGGCAGGGTGATCGACGGCATGTTCAAGTACACGCACGCTATCGCTGGCGTGCAGGCGCTGGTCAATGAGCAAGGCTTCGAGCACCCGATGCAGATCGAGTGCCAGGGTATCGGGGTTGTGCATAAAGGCGTCCGTGCCTGATCAAGAAGACCCGATCAAGGCTAGTTCAGCCTCCGCCAAAGCCGAATCGAAAGGATGTCAGGGTTTTGCCTGAGGGCTATTCATGCTCATGTCAAAGCGCTGGCCGGTGCGCCGCTAGGCGTGCACTACCGACAGCTCTACACGGTGTTGCGGGGCCAAGTGCACGTCAGCCACACACACCATGTTGCGTAATTTCTGAGCGATCACTTCGGCGCGGTGCCAGCTCAAGCCGCCAATGCCGATATCGATGGCCAACCAGTCATCCTGTTGAGTGACCTGGACGCTATGCGGTGTGAGCATTTGCAAGGCGAACTGATTGAGCACCCGGCACAAGCTGTCGGGCTCGGCTTCGGCCTGCAAGCGATACAGCACAGTGGTGTGAGCATTGCTGTTGGCCCATACATCGACACGCGGCAGTGAGTTCATGCGTCATCCTCTTTGAGTGAAGGAAGTTTTGCACGCCTGAACCGGTATTTTTTCGCTAAGATTCGACCCAATCAGCCTGTTCTTGCATAACTATGATCGAAGCAGTTCGATCTGGAGAATTTTTCATGCACAGCGCATTGGATGCCTACGACCGTCGTATCCTCGAGTTGCTACAAGAAGACGCTTCGCTGTCCAGCGCTCAGATCGCCGAACGCATTGGCTTGTCACAGTCGCCATGCTGGCGACGGATTCAACGGCTCAAAGAGGAAGGGGTGATTCGCGGGCAAGTCACCTTGCTGGACCGCAAGAAAATCGGGCTGAACACCCAGATATTCGCCGAAGTGAAATTGAATGCCCATGGCCGCTCGAATTTCACCGAGTTCACAGAGGCGATCCGCGGGTTTTCAGAGGTGCTCGAGTGCTACGTGCTGATGGGCTCGGTGGACTTCCTGCTGCGTATCGTCACCCCGGATATCGAGGCGTACGAACGGTTCTTCTTCGAAAAGCTCTCGAACGTGCCCGGTATTCAGGAGGTGAACTCGATCGTGGCCCTTTCGGAGATCAAGTCCACCACCAGCCTGCCGCTGTCGGGCTGAAGGCATCACGCTTTGAGCAGATGCTTCCAGCCACGGCTCTGATCGACGGCACGCGCCTGCTCGATGCGGGCTTCGAGCACCTCATCGCTGATCGGGTGCTCAGCCAGCTCGTGCAGTTTCTTCATGTCGCCGTACAGGCGGTCCATTTGTGGTGCATCCAGCACATGGCGGGCATGGTGCAGCCAGGCCATCACTTGCTCGATGCGCGGCAGTTGCTCTGCCAGGTCTTCGGGGCGCTGGGTGTATAGCGACAACTTCAGAGCGCGGCCTTCCTCGGCAATCAGGTGTGCCAGCCAGCTTGCCAGAAGCGCCTTGCCCTGGCGCTCGCCACGGCCCTTGCGCTCGGCAGCCCAGGCACGCGACAGCAGCCAACGCGAGGTTTCCAGGGAGAACTGGCCCCAGCGAGGATCATCCAGCTCTTCTGCGAACTGCTCGGGCGCAGCGCGGCGGATGTCTTCGTCACCGTTGCCGGCTTGCACCAGTGGACGCCAGTCTTCGAGCAGGGCATCCAGGCGCGCGCGCAGGTCACGGGTGGCAGCGCGGGGGGCGGCCTGGCCCAGGCTGGCAGTGATGGCGCGCAGCTCGATGAGGTTCTGCACCCAGTCCTGCAGCGACCGCCAGTGGCCGCTGTGGCGGTATTGCTCGGCCAGGCGCTGGCTGTTGCCCAGCAGTTGCCACGCCAACGCAGCGTAGGCATCGTCCAAGGCCATGTCCGCTTCGAGGTCGGCGACGCTCAGATCCAGCTCGAAACGCTCGGGCTCCAGCAGGCGGTAGCCGCGCTCAGCCTTGCTGATATCGCAGGGCATCAGCGCAACGCTTGCGGCCAGCTCGGCGGCCAGCTCCAGCAGCGCCGCAGGCTCACCTTCACGCAGCTCCAGTTCCAACTCGCAAATCGCTTCCTTGCGCTTGCCGGCAATCACGAAGCCTTGGTCCAGCGCGGCCTCGATCACCACCTTGGCCTTGCCACGGCCCCAGGCGATTTCGGCGTATTCGCGGGTGAAGTCGGTGGTGAACAACGGCTTGATGGTCTTCTTGTCCAGGTCGGCCAGTTGCACGGGCCAGCAGCTGTCATCCAGCTTCTTGAGGTCCAGCTTCACCTTGTCCAGTTGCCATTCGTGCTCGTTGCGCTCGGACAGGCCAGCCACGCTGGTGCCGCGACACTTGAGGGTCTGGATGACGGTATCGCCGTCACGGCGCAGGCGAAGGGCAACGCGTGCCTCGGCCAGCGCGCGCTCAGGCGTGTCGAAATACTGGTTCAGCAGTTCGCGGGTCTGCCAGCCAGACTTGTTGCGCTTTTTCAGCAGCGGGTGCTCGCGCAGGGCGGCGAGGGTCTCGGGGCTGGCGCGCAGCTTGAGTTCGGTTTCTTTGGGCATTACAGGCTCGAAAGGGGGCGTGGTCGATGCAGAGTCTACAGCAGTAGGCCGTCAACGGTTTATTCCAGACGGCGGATGGTCCTATGATGGGCAATGCTTCCGAGGAGTACACGCATGCCGTTGCCGACGCTGAAAGACCAATTTGCCGCCTTGATCGCCGCGCCTTCGGTCAGTTGCACCCAGGCCTCGCTCGACCAGTCCAATCGTCAGGTCATCGACCTGCTGGCTACCTGGCTGGGTGATCTGGGCTTTTCCTGCGACATTCAGCAGGTGACTCCCGGCAAGTTCAACCTGCTGGCCAGCCGCGGCAGCGGCCCTGGCGGCCTGGTGCTGGCCGGCCACAGCGACACCGTGCCCTACGACGAGCAGCTCTGGAGCAGCGACCCCTTGAAGCTGACCGAAGTCGAGGGTCGCTGGGTGGGGCTCGGCAGTTGCGACATGAAGGGTTTTTTCGCACTGGTGATCGAGGCCGTCATTCCCTTGCTGCAGCACGACTTCAAGCAGCCGCTGCTGATTCTGGCCACCTGCGACGAGGAAAGCTCCATGTCTGGCGCCCGTGCCCTGGCCGATGCTGGCCAGCCGCTGGGCCGCGCGGCGATCATCGGCGAGCCGACCGGGCTGCGGCCGATCCGCATGCACAAAGGCATCCTCATGGATCGGATCGACATCCTCGGGCGCAGTGGTCATTCATCGGACCCAAGCCTTGGCCGCAGCGCCATGGATGCCATGCATGCGGTAATGGGCGAACTGATGGGCCTGCGCCAGCAATGGCAGAAGGTCTACAACAATCCACAATTCACGGTGCCTGCGCCGACCATGAACTTCGGTTGCATTCACGGTGGCGACAACCCCAACCGGATCTGCGGCCAGTGCGCGCTTGAGTTCGACCTGCGCCCATTGCCGGGCATGGACGTGGACCAGCTGCGCGCCGCCATCCGTGAAAAACTGGTTCCGGTGGCCGAGCGCCATGACGTGCGTATCGACTATGCGCCGCTGTTCCCCGAAGTGCCGCCGTTCGAACAGGCGGCCGACAGTGAACTCGTCCAGGTGGCAGAGCGGCTCACCGGCCACCGCGCCGAAGCGGTGGCATTCGGCACCGAAGCACCTTATCTTCAGCAGCTTGGCTGCCAGACCATCGTGCTCGGCCCTGGTGACATCGCCTGCGCACACCAGCCTGGCGAATACCTGGATATGTCACGTATCGAGCCGACCGTGCGTCTATTGCGTGACCTGATCGGGCACTATTGCCTGCATTAAACGTCCACCCCTTTCATTCGTTTCTGCCTAGAGGAGACCGCGCGTGACCGCAAGCCTGTTCCGACGATGATCCTGAACGCCCCTGTAACGCCGTTCTCCGTCCACTTATCCACAGGCCCTGTCATGCACGATTACGTCAACTGGCTACGCCACGCTTCTCCTTACATCAACGCCCACCGCGACTGCACCTTTGTGGTGATGCTTCCCGGCGATGGGGTTGAACACCCCAACTTCGGCAATATCGTCCACGACCTGGTGCTGCTGCACAGCCTTGGGGTGCGTCTGGTCCTGGTACACGGCTCTCGCCCTCAGATCGAGACCCGCCTGGCTGAACGTGGCCTGGCAGCGCACTACCACCACGGCTTGCGTATCACCGATGCCGCTACCCTGGATTGCGTGATCGACGCGGTAGGTGCGCTGCGCCTGGCTATCGAGGCGCGGTTGTCAATGGACATTGCCGCCTCGCCCATGCAGGGCTCGCGCCTGCGGGTGGCCTCCGGCAACCTAGTCACCGCGCGGCCGATCGGCGTGCTCGAAGGCGTGGATTTTCATCACACCGGCGAAGTGCGTCGGGTAGACCGCAAGGGCATCAGCCGCCTGCTCGACGAGCGCTCCATCGTGTTGCTCTCGCCGCTGGGCTATTCGCCAACCGGCGAGATCTTCAACCTTGCCTGCGAAGACGTGGCCACCCGTGCGGCCATCGAACTGGGCGCTGAGAAGTTGGTGCTGTTCGGCGCAGAACCTGGCCTGTTGGATGAACATGGCCGCCTGGTGCGCGAACTGCGCCCCCAACAGGTTGCGCCGCACTTGCAGCGCCTGGGCAGCGACTACCAGGCCGAGCTGCTCGATGCCGCTGCCCAGGCGTGCAAGGGCGGCGTGGCACGCAGCCACATCGTCAGCTATGCCGAGGACGGCGCGCTGCTGACCGAACTGTTCACCCGGGGCGGTGGCGGTACGCTGGTGTCCCAGGAGCAGTTCGAGATCGTACGAGAGGCCACCATCGAAGACGTCGGCGGCCTGCTCGACCTGATCAGCCCGCTGGAAGAACAAGGCATCCTGGTTCGCCGTTCACGTGAAGTGCTGGAGCGGGAAATCGAGCAGTTCAGCGTGGTGGAGCGCGAAGGCATGATCATCGCGTGCGCAGCGTTGTATCCGATTGCAGAGTCCGATGCGGGTGAGCTGGCATGCCTGGCGGTGAATCCGGAGTACCGCCATGGCGGGCGCGGGGATGAGCTGCTGGCGCGTATCGAAAGCCGGGCACGGGAGATGGGGTTGAGCACCCTGTTCGTGCTCACAACACGCACGGCGCATTGGTTCCGCGAACGCGGCTTCTCGCCCAGTGGCGTCGAGCGGCTGCCGGCGGCACGGGCTTCGCTGTACAACTTCCAGCGCAATTCGAAGATCTTCGAAAAGCCGCTGGGCTGAGGCGCTCTGCGCCTGCGTGCCTTAAATGAAAACGCCGCCTTGATGGGCGGCGTTCTGGTTTACACGGTGTGCAGATACCAGTTGTACTCGAGGTCGGAGATCGAATGTTCGAACTCCTCCAGCTCGCTTTCCTTGCACGCGACGAAGATGTCGATGTACTTCGGATCGATGTACTTGTTCAGGATTTCGCTGTCATCCAACTCGCGCAGCGCATCACGCAGGTTGTTCGGCAGGCTCTGTTCCAGCTGCTCGTACGAGTTGCCTTCGATAGGCTCCCCAGGCTCGACCTTGTTGGTCAGGCCATGGTGAACGCCTGCCAGCACGGCCGCCATCATCAGGTACGGGTTGGCATCGGCGCCAGCCACGCGGTGCTCAAGGCGCACAGCATCGGGCGAGCCGGTCGGTACGCGCAGCGCCACGGTGCGGTTGTCCAGGCCCCAGCTTGGCGCATTGGGCACGTAGAACTGCGCGCCAAAGCGGCGATAGGAGTTGACGTTCGGGCACAGGAACGCCATGGACGCAGGCAGGGTCTCGAGCACACCGCCGACAGCGTGACGTAGCGCGGCGTTCTGCTCGGGATCCTCGTTGGTGAAGATGTTGTTGCCATCTTTGTCCAGCACGGAAATGTGTACATGCAGACCATTGCCTGCCTGCCCTGGGTAGGGCTTGGCCATGAAAGTAGTGTCCATTTCATGGTCGTAGGCGATGTTCTTGATCAGGCGCTTGAGCAGCACGGCGTAGTCGCACGCCTTGAGCGGGTCCGGCACATGGTGCAGGTTGACTTCGAACTGAGCCGGGGCGCTTTCCTTGACGATGGCATCGGCAGGAATACCCTGTTCCTTGGCCCCTTCGAGGATGTCCTGCAGGCAGTCGGCATACTCGTCCAGGTCATCGATCAGGTAGACCTGGGTCGATTGCGGACGCTTGCCGGAAATGGGCGAGCGCGGCGGCTGCGGACGGCCGTTCACGTTCTCCTGGTCGATCAGGTAGAACTCCAGCTCGAACGCGGCGCAGATGGTCAGGCCCATGTCGTCGAACTTGCTCACCACCTGGCGCAGCACTTCACGCGGGTCAGCGAAGAAAGGTTCGCCTTCGAGCTCGTGCATGGTCATCAGCAGCTGGGCAGTGGGGCGTTTTTGCCACGGCTCGTTGGAGAGAGTGTCAGGGATCGGATAGCAGATGCGGTCTGCATCGCCGATGTCCAGGCCCAGCCCGGTGCTTTCGACGGTGGAGCCATTGATATCCAGTGCAAACAGGGAGGCCGGCAGGTTGATGCCTTTCTCGTAAACCTTGTGGAGGCTGGTGCGCTCTATGCGCTTGCCGCGCACCACACCATTCATATCTGCAATCAGAAGGTCAACGTAGAGAACCTCAGGATGTTCCTTAAGGAACGCGTTCGCTTCGTTAAGCTGAACGGCACGCGGGGGTACCGACATGATGCAACACCTTTGTTGTTAAAAATATCAATCAAGGGGGGCTTGCAGGACCAGTCAATCGAAAAGCCATACTGATGTCAAGCCAACCCCATGATGCCCTGAAATGGCACATCTACGGCAGATTTGCTGCATATCGGGGCACGGCATTATCCGCTATTTTTCTGGAAAAGCGCTATCGCGAGCACTGCGTCGTTTATTTTTTACGCAGGTGTTGTGTAAAAAAATGAACGGCGCTAAGCTCCGATTCAACCCAAAACAGAATAATACGAGGGTCTCATGGTCCGCCTGCCGCGACCTGGAAGCGCTGCCAATGCAGTGCAGTCAGGCTGTTCAGTCATGTTTGCCAGGCCTGCCAACCGCGTGGGGGCAGTGCTCGCAATAATTGACGTCTGGCATGCCCGGCCCCGCCTTCATGGCACCCCATCTCTACGCTTCGCTTCTTTCTGCCGTTACAAATCGCCTCGGGCACACGTGGTTTCAGTGTATCCACCGTACGCCTGCGCGGGGGTTTTGCTTTAGCCATCCACTGCATCCAGAATCAAGGCGCGGACCACCTTACCTCCTGAGGTATTTATGAGTAACAACCTCGACCAGCTCACCGATTGGTTGAAAGAGCACAAGATCACCGAAGTCGAATGCCTGATCAGCGACTTGACCGGCATCACGCGCGGCAAGATTTCGCCTACCAACAAGTTCATCGCCGAGAAGGGCATGCGCCTGCCCGAGAGCGTGTTGCTGCAGACAGTGACCGGCGACTATGTCGACGACGACATCTATTACGAGCTGCTGGACCCTGCAGACATCGACATGATCTGCCGGCCTGACGAGAATGCCGTGTTCCTGGTGCCATGGGCCATCGAGCCGACCGCACAGGTCATCCACGATACATACGACAAGAAGGGCAACCCCGTAGAGCTGTCGCCGCGCAACGTGCTCAAGAAGGTGCTCAAGCTGTACGCTGACAAGGGTTGGCAGCCCATCGTCGCGCCCGAGATGGAGTTCTACCTGACCAAGCGCAGCGAAGACCCTGACTTCCCGCTGCAACCGCCGGTGGGCCGTTCGGGGCGGCCCGAAACCGGGCGCCAGTCCTTCTCCATCGAAGCTGCGAACGAATTCGACCCGCTGTTCGAGGATGTCTATGACTGGTGCGAATTGCAGCAGTTGGACCTCGACACGCTGATCCACGAAGACGGCACGGCGCAGATGGAAATCAACTTCCGTCACGGCGATGCCCTGCACCTGGCCGACCAGATCCTGGTGTTCAAGCGCACCATGCGCGAAGCGGCGCTCAAGCACAACGTGGCAGCCACCTTTATGGCCAAGCCCATGACCGGCGAGCCTGGCAGCGCGATGCACCTGCACCAGAGCGTGGTCGACGTAACCACCGGCAAGAATATCTTCAGCAATGAAGACGGCAGCATGAGCACGCTGTTTCTGAACCACATTGGCGGCCTGCAGAAATTCATTCCCGAAGCGCTGCCGCTGTTCGCGCCGAACGTGAACTCGTTCCGCCGCTTCCTTCCGGATACCTCGGCACCGGTGAACGTGGAGTGGGGCGAGGAAAATCGTACGGTAGGCCTGCGCGTGCCTGACGCCGGCCCGCAAAGCCGGCGCGTCGAAAACCGCCTGCCGGGTGCGGATGCCAACCCGTACCTGGCCATCGCCGCGAGCCTGCTGTGTGGCTACATCGGCATGGTCGAAGGTATCGAGGCCAGCGCCCCGGTCCAAGGGCGGGGTTACGAGCGCCGCAACCTGCGCCTGCCGCTGACCATCGAGGACGCCCTGGAGCGCATGGAAAACAGCCGCGCCCTGGAGCAGTACCTGGGCAAGAAATTCATCGCCGGCTACGTGGCCACCAAGCGTGCCGAGCACGAGAACTTCAAGCGCGTCATCAGTTCCTGGGAGCGTGAATTCCTGCTGTTCGCAGTTTGATCAACCTCGGCCCCGCAGGCGCGCGGCCGTCCGTCAACGGAGAAGCACATGAGCCTGAACAACCCGCAAACCCGTGAATGGCAAGCCCTCAGTGGCGAGCATCACCTCGCGCCTTTCAGCGACTACAAGCAGCTCAAGGACAAGGGGCCGCGCATTATCACCAAGGCGCAGGGCGTGCATTTGTGGGACAGCGAGGGGCACAAGATTCTCGACGGCATGGCTGGCCTGTGGTGCGTGGCCGTGGGGTATGGGCGTGAGGAGCTGGTTCAGGCGGCAGAGCGGCAGATGCGTGAGCTGCCCTACTACAACCTGTTCTTCCAGACCGCCCATCCTCCGGCGCTGGAGTTGGCCAAGGCGATCACCCAAGTGGCGCCCGAGGGCATGAGCCATGTGTTCTTCACCAGTTCAGGCTCCGAAGGCAACGACACGGTGCTGCGCATGGTTCGCCATTACTGGGCACTCAAGGGCAAACCGAGCAAGCAGACCCTGATCGGCCGGGTCAACGGTTATCACGGCTCCACCGTGGCCGGCGCCAGCCTGGGCGGCATGAGTGGCATGCACGAGCAAGGCGGCCTGCCCATCCCGGGCGTGGTGCACATCCCCCAGCCGTACTGGTATGGCGAGGGCGGTGACATGACACCGGAGGCGTTCGGGGTCTGGGCTGCGGAGCAACTGGAAAAGAAAATTCTCGAAGTCGGCGAGGACAACGTCGCAGCGTTCATCGCCGAGCCCATCCAGGGCGCAGGTGGCGTGATCATCCCGCCAGACACCTACTGGCCGAAGATCAAGGAAATTCTGGCCCGTTACGACATCCTCTTTGTGGCCGACGAAGTCATTTGCGGCTTCGGGCGAACAGGGCAGTGGTTCGGCTCGGATTTCTACGACCTCAAGCCCGACCTGATGACCATCGCCAAAGGCCTTACCTCCGGTTACATCCCCATGGGCGGTGTGATCGTGCGTGACAAGGTAGCCAAGGTGCTCAGCGAAGGTGGGGATTTCAATCACGGCTTCACCTATTCGGGGCATCCTGTGGCTGCCGCAGTGGGCCTGGAAAACCTGCGCATCCTGCGCGACGAACAAATCGTCGAGAAAGCGCGCACCGAAGCGGCACCGTATTTGCAAAAGCGTCTGCGTGAGTTGCAGGACCACCCGCTGGTGGGCGAGGTGCGCGGTGTTGGCCTGCTCGGCGCGATCGAGCTGGTCAAGGACAAGGCGACCCGCAGCCGTTTCGAAGGCAAGGGCGCGGGCATGATCTGCCGTAATTTCTGCTTCGACAATGGTCTGATCATGCGGGCTGTTGGCGACACGATGATCATCGCGCCACCTCTGGTCATCAGCCCGGCCGAGATCGACGAACTGGTGGAAAAGGCACGTAAATGCCTGGACCTGACGCTCGAAGCGATTCGCTGACAGCTAGCGATGTGACATTAAGTCGTTACAAGGGCCAGGTTTCCTTGAAACCGGGCCTTGTAACTTGCCAGACTAGCGGCTGCTTCAGTCGCCCACACGCGTGTACTGCGGGACCCGGCTTCTGAACGGATAGCTAATCGAACACTCTGGAGCATGACGCATGAAGAATATGGGCAAGACGTTGTTGGCCGCCGCGCTGATGGGCGCAGTGGTCGGGGCTGTACAGGCTGAAGACAAGGTACTGAACGTCTACAACTGGTCGGACTACATCGCTCCGGACACCATCGCCAAGTTCGAGAAAGAGTCGGGCATCAAGGTCAAGTACGACGTGTTCGACAGCAACGAAACCCTGGAGGCCAAGTTGCTGGCCGGCAAGTCCGGCTATGACATCGTGGTGCCTTCCAACAACTTCCTGGCCAAGCAGATCAAAGCTGGCGTCTACCAGGAACTCGATCGCACCAAGCTGCCCAACTGGAAGAACCTCGACGAGGACCTGCTCAAGGCCGTGGGCGATGCCAGTGACCCGGGCAACAAATACGCCTTCCCCTACATGTGGGGCTCGATCGGCATCGGCTACAACCCCGAGAAGGTCAAGGCCGCGCTGGGCGTGGACAAGATCGACTCCTGGGACGTGGTCTTCAAGCCAGAGAACATCGCCAAGCTCAAGAGCTGTGGCGTGAGCTTCCTTGATGCCCCAACCGAAATGCTGCCAGCTGCCCTGCATTACCTGGGCCTGCCGACCAACAGCACCAAGAAGGAAGACCTCAAGGCTGCCGAGGACCTGTTCCTCAAGATCCGTCCTTCGATCACCTACTTCCATTCCTCCAAGTACATTGGCGACCTGGCCAACGGCAACATCTGCCTGGCAGTCGGCTACTCGGGTGACCTGGAACAGTCCAAGACCCGCGCCCACGAGGCGGGGGACAAGGTCAAGCTGGACTACGTGATTCCGAAAGAAGGCGCCGGCACCTTCTATGACATGGTTGCCATGCCCAAGGATGCCGAGCACAAGGAAGCGGCCTACAAGTTCATGGACTTCCTGATGCAGCCGCAAGTCATGGCCGAAATCACCAATGCCGTGCGCTTCCCCAACGGCAACAAGGCCGCGACCGCCTTCGTGGACAAGGAAATCACCAGCGACCCAAGCATCTATCCGTCCGCTGAAGTGAAAAAGCAGCTGTACGCCATTGCCGCCCCTGAGGCAGCAGTGCAACGGGTGATTACCCGCAGCTGGACCAAGATCAAATCGGGCAAATAAGCCTGATGTAGCATTTTCGGGCCGGGTATTCCCGGTCCGAAACCAGTGAAAGGCAATTGAACATTGCGGCATCGAAGCTGCGAAGGTAAGTTGCGCGCCGGTTTTGCGTGTGCGGCAAGCATTGTCGCTACCCAGACACTGATTGTGAGGACCACCCACTTGTCCAATTCTGTATTACGCAAGGCCATGATGGCTGCAGCGAGCCTGACGCTGGCATGCAGCGTCCAAGCGGCGCCTACGGTGCATTTCTACAACTGGTCCGACTATATCGGCCCTGATACCCTCCCGGGCTTCGAGAAAGCCACGGGCATCAAGCCGGTGCAGGATGTCTTCGATTCCAACGAGACCCTGGAAGGTAAGCTGCTGGCCGGCAGGACCGGCTATGACGTGGTCGTGCCTTCCAACCATTTCCTGGGCAAGCAGATCAAGGCGGGCGCTTTCCAGAAGCTCGACAAGACACTGCTACCCAATTACGCGAACCTTGATCCTGCGCTGATGAAGCGTCTGGAGAAGAACGATCCGGGCAACCTGTATGCCGTGCCTTACCTGTGGGGCACCAATGGCATCGGGTATAACGTCGACAAGGTCAAGGAGGCGCTTGGGGTCGATACCATCGATTCCTGGGCGGTGCTGTTCGAACCCGAGAACATGAAGAAGTTGTCCAAGTGCGGTGTGGCCTTCCTCGACTCGGCGGACGAAATGCTACCGGCCGTCCTCAACTACATGGGCCTGGATCCCAACAGCACCAACCCCAAGGATTACGCCAAGGCCGAGCAGAAGCTGCTGGCGGTGCGCCCCTACGTGACCTACTTCCATTCGTCCAAGTACATCACCGACCTTGCCAACGGCAACATCTGTGTTGCGGCGGGTTTCTCGGGTGATGTGTTCCAGGCCAAGGCCCGCGCCGAAGAGGCGAAGAAGGGCGTGAACCTGGCTTATGCCATTCCCAAAGAAGGCGGCAACCTCTGGTTCGACGTGCTGGCGATCCCCAAGGACGCCAGGAACGTGGAGCAGGCGCATGCCTTGATCAACTATTTGCTGAAACCTGAGGTTATCGCCCAGGTCAGTGATTACGTCGGTTATGCCAACCCTAACTCGAAGGCTGGCGACCTGATGGACCAGGCCGTGAGGACTGACGCTGCGGTCTATCCACCGCAGGATGTGCTGGACAAGATGTTCGTGAACTCAGAGCTGCCGCCCAAGGTGCAGCGCCTGATGACCCGCAGTTGGACCAAGGTCAAGTCGGGCAAGTAATCCACCTCACCTGCGCGACCTGCCTGGCAGGCCGCGCGGGCACAAAAATCTTGTTGGGAGTTTCACTCATGGCAGTTGCCTCCGGCGCCTATAAGAAAGCCCTCGAGGGTGGCCAGCAACCCAAGCAGGTGCTGGTCAAGATCGACCGGGTCACGAAAAAATTCGACGAAACGGTAGCGGTGGACGATGTGTCCCTGGAAATCCGCAAGGGCGAAATCTTCGCCTTGCTCGGCGGTTCCGGCTCCGGTAAGTCGACCTTGCTGCGCATGCTGGCAGGCTTCGAACGCCCCACCGAAGGGCGCATCTTCCTGGACGGTGTGGACATCACCGACATGCCGCCCTACGAGCGGCCGATCAACATGATGTTCCAGTCCTACGCCCTGTTCCCGCACATGACCGTGGCGCAGAACATCGCCTTCGGCCTGCAGCAGGACCGCTTGCCCAAGGCCGAGGTCGACGCCCGCGTGGCCGAGATGCTCAAGCTGGTGCACATGACCCAGTACGCCAAGCGCAAACCGCATCAGCTCTCCGGTGGCCAGCGCCAGCGCGTGGCCTTGGCTCGCTCCCTGGCCAAGCGCCCCAAGCTGTTGCTGCTGGACGAGCCGATGGGCGCCCTGGACAAGAAGCTGCGTTCGCAGATGCAACTGGAGCTGGTGGAAATCATCGAGCGCGTCGGTGTGACCTGCGTGATGGTGACCCACGACCAGGAAGAGGCCATGACCATGGCCCAGCGCATCGCCATCATGCACCTGGGCTGGATCGCTCAGATCGGCTCGCCGGTGGATATCTACGAAACCCCGACCAGCCGCCTGGTCTGCGAATTCATCGGCAACGTCAACCTGTTCGATGCCGAGGTGATCGACGATGCCGAAGGTCATGCCCTGATCGCCTCGCCTGAACTTGAGCGCAAGATCTACGTCGGGCATGGTGTTTCCACCTCCGTGGAAGACAAGCACATCACCTATGCGCTGCGCCCGGAAAAGATGCTGGTCACCACTGTCCAGCCTGACTTCGAGTACAACTGGTCGCGCGGCAAGATCCATGACATCGCCTACCTGGGCGGTCATTCGGTGTTCTACGTCAAGCTACCCAGTGGCAAGGTGGTGCAGTCGTTCGTCGCCAACGCCGAGCGCCAAGGCGCGCGCCCTACGTGGGACGATGAAGTCTACGTATGGTGGGAAGACGACAGCGGCGTGGTACTGCGGTCATGAAGCTGCGCAAGCTCAAGCGAGCGTTCCGGCGCATCACCCCTGAGGGGCGGCACCTGGTGATCGGTGTTCCTTTCGTGTGGCTGTTCCTGTTCTTCATGCTGCCGTTCTTCATCGTCCTGAAGATCAGTTTCGCCGAAGCTGACGTGGCGATCCCGCCTTATACCGAGATCTACAGCTACGTCGAGGACAAGATCCAGTTGGTGCTCAACCTGGCCAACTACGGTTTGCTGACCGAGGACGACCTGTATATCTCGGCCTACCTGGGTTCGCTTAAGATGGCGTTCATCAGCACGCTGCTTTGCCTGCTGATCGGCTACCCGATGGCCTACGCCATCGCCAATGCCAAGAAGGAAACCCAGACCGTCCTGCTGCTGCTGATCATGATGCCGACCTGGACCGCGATCCTGATCCGCGTGTATGCCTGGATGGGCATTCTCAGCAACAACGGTTTGCTCAACGGCTTTCTGATGTGGACCGGGCTGATCGACCAGCCGCTGCAGATCCTGAACACCAACCTGGCGGTGTATATCGGCGTGGTCTATTCCTACCTGCCGTTCATGATCCTGCCCTTGTTCGCCAACCTGGTGAAGCATGACCCAAGCCTGCTCGAAGCGGCATCTGACCTGGGCTCGAGCACCTTCAACAGTTTCTGGAAAATCACCGTGCCGCTGTCGAAAAACGGCATCATCGCCGGTTGTATGCTGGTATTCATCCCCGTGGTGGGCGAATTCGTGATCCCCGAGCTGCTCGGCGGTCCGGAAACCCTGATGATCGGCAAGGTGTTGTGGCAGGAGTTCTTCAACAACCGTGACTGGCCGGTCGCCTCCGCGCTGGCGGTGGTGATGCTGGCGATCCTGATCGTGCCGATTCTGCTGTTCAACCGCAGCCAGGCCAAGGAAATGGAGGGCAGGGCATGAAGCGCTTCGGTTTTTCCAAGCTGATGCTGGTGTTCGGCTTGCTGTTCATTTACCTGCCGATGGTGATTCTGGTCATCTACTCGTTCAACGCCTCCAAGTTGGTGACGGTGTGGGGTGGGTGGTCGGTGAAGTGGTACGTCGGCCTGCTGGACAACACCCAGCTGATCGGCTCGGTGATGCGCTCGCTGGAAATTGCCTGCTACACGGCGGTGGCAGCGGTTGCGTTGGGCACCATGGCCGCTTTCGTGCTGACCCGGGTCACCCGCTTCCGCGGTCGCACCTTGTTCGGCGGCCTGGTCACTGCGCCGCTGGTGATGCCTGAAGTCATCACCGGTCTGTCGCTGTTGCTGCTGTTCGTGGCCATGGCGCAATTGATCGGTTGGCCGCAGGAGCGTGGCGTGGTCACCATCTGGATCGCCCACACCACCTTCTGTGCAGCCTATGTGGCGGTTGTCGTGTCGGCGCGGTTGCGTGAACTGGACCTGTCGATCGAGGAAGCGGCCATGGACCTGGGAGCCAAGCCGTGGAAGGTGTTCTTCCTGATCACCATCCCCATGATTGCGCCATCGCTGGCGGCCGGCGGCATGATGTCGTTCGCGCTGTCGCTCGATGACCTGGTGCTGGCAAGCTTCGTGTCCGGGCCAGGCTCGACCACGTTGCCCATGGAAGTGTTCTCGGCGGTGCGCCTGGGCGTGAAGCCGGAGATCAACGCCGTGGCCAGCCTGATTCTGCTGTCCGTCTCGTTGGTTACGTTCTTCGTCTGGTACTTCAGCCGCCGTGCCGAGGAGCGCCGCCGCAAGGCCATACAGCAAGCCATCGAAGAGGGTGCGGCGGCCAACGCCTCGCAGCCACAGGTACGGCGCCCGGCGCCGGTGGCGCCGATCTGATTGAGGCGTAGCTGCTCGCTTGCAGACGATCAGCTACGCCCGACCCAGCGCCCGTGATCTTGAGAGAATGCGGTACTGACACAATTGCTGGAGCTCGCTATACCTGACCTAACAAAGCCGCCCAGGGGCCTGAAGTAGGCAGGGCCTCTAGTACTCCAATAAGAATTATGGAACCCCGGCTTACCTGGCGAATCGCATGCATGAATCTTTTGCGCGCAAGAAAGGAGCCTCCATGACGTTGTCGCGTGTGCTGCTGGTCACCGGCTTGGGGGTGCTGGGCTTGCTCACGGGCTGCAGCAAGAGTGAGCCCGAAGGAACCCTGCCTCGCGTGGGGGTGCAGACTGTCCAATCTGCTGATTTCGCTGCCAGGGTGACCCTGACCGGTGATATCCAGGCGCGTGTGCAAACCGACCTTTCTTTCCGCGTAGGCGGCAAGATCATCTCACGCGCGGTGGATGTGGGCGATCACGTCAAGGCCAAGCAAGTGCTGGCGCGGCTTGACCCCAAGGACCTGCAGAACAACGTCGCCTCGGCCAAGGCCGAGGTGTTCGCCGCCCAGGCGCGAGTCACCCAGACCCAAGCCGCCTTCGTCCGCCAGCAGAAACTGCTGCCCAAGGGCTATACCAGCCAAAGCGAATACGATGCTGCCCAGGCCTCGTTGCGCAGTAACCAGAGCGCGTTGAAGGCCGCACAGGCTCAGCTGGCGAACGCCAACGAGCAGTTGAGCTATACCGCGCTGGTATCAGAGGCCGATGGTGTGATCACCGAGCGCCAGGCCGAGGTAGGCCAAGTGGTGCAAGCGACCATGCCGATCTTCAGCCTGGCCCGGGATGGCGAGCGTGATGCGGTGTTCAACGTCTATGAGTCCCTGTTGGCAGGCACCCCGAGCGATGCCAGCGTGGTGGTCAGCCTGCTGGACGATCCCAAGGTACAAGCCCGTGGGGCGGTGAGGGAAATCACGCCCACCGTCTCGGCCCAGAGCGGTACGGTACAGGTCAAGGTCGGTCTGCAGGACGTTCCGCCTGCCATGCAGTTGGGCGCGCCCGTCACCGTGACCACGCAGGGGCGGGGCAAGCCGAGTGTCGAGCTGCCTTGGTCAGCACTGACCAAAGGCCTGAAGAAACCCGCCGTATGGATCGTGGGTGAGGGCGACAAGGTGCAGTTGCGGGAAGTCGAAGTGAGCCGCTACCTGACCGGCACCGTAGTCATCGGCAAAGGCCTCGACGGTGGCGAAGTCGTCGTGGTGACCGGCGGGCAGCTGCTGCACCCCGGTATGAAAGTTGAAAAAGTCCCCGCCAAAGCGCCGGAGAGCCCGCTATGAAGCCTTGGCTGACACTGATGTGTGCCGGTGTGTTGCTTGTCGGGTGCGGCAAGCAAGAGCAGCCGCCAGAGCCGGTTCGCCCCGTGCTGTCGGTAGTGGTGCAACCTCAGTTGCAGGCCCGCCTGGGCCGCTTTGCAGGCGTCATCGAAGCGCGCTACGAAAGTACCTTGGGCTTTCGCGTAGGCGGTCGCATCGCACGCCGTTGGCTGGACGTCGGTGCCCAGGTCAAAGCGGGCGATACGCTGGCCACGCTGGATCCGACCGACCAGCAAAACCAACTGCGTGCAGCTGAAGGCGACCTAGCCAGGGTGCAGGCGCAGTGGATCAACGCGCAGTCCGACGCCCGCCGGCAACAACAGTTGTACGACCGCGGCGTGGGTGCTCAGGCCCAGCTGGACATTGCCCAGACCAACCTGAAAACCGCCGGCGCCACGTTGGAGCAGGCCAGGTCCTCGGTCAGTCAGGCCCGTGATCAGCTCGGCTACACCACACTTCGCAGCGATCATGCGGCGGTGATTACCGCTTGGCAGGCCGAGGCGGGGCAAACCGTCACCGCTGGGCAGGCGGTGGTCAAGCTGGCCAGGCCAGACGTGAAGGAAGCCGTGATCGACCTGCCCATCGGCATTGCCGAGCAGTTGGCCCCGGACCTGACCTTCACCGTTGCCTCGCAGCTCAACCCTGCCGTCAACACCACCGCCACCTTGCGCGAGCTCGAGCCCAAGGCCGATGCCACCACCCGCACCCGGCGTGCGCGGCTGACCTTGGCCAGCACCCCTGAAACGTTCCATCTGGGGACTGCCGTCAGCGTCACCCTCAGCTCGCAGGTTTCTCCGCGCAGCGAACTGCCGGCCAGCGCTCTGCTCGAGCGCGATGGCAAGACCCAGGTGTGGGTCGTCGAACCTCAACAGAAAACTGTCGCTTTGCGCGACGTGACCCTGATCGACCGAAACGAAGACCGCATCGTCGTCTCATCAGGCGTACAGCCTGGGGAGCGGGTGGTGATCGCCGGCGTCAATAGCCTCAAGCCTGGCCAGCAGGTCACCTTCGACGAGGATGCGCAATGAAAGGAAGCTTCAACCTGTCCGAATGGGCGCTCAAGCATCAGTCGTTCGTGTGGTACCTGATGTTCGTCGGCCTGCTCATGGGCATCTTTTCGTACTTCAACCTCGGCCGCGAAGAAGACCCGTCCTTCACCATCAAGACCATGGTGATCCAGACTCGCTGGCCTGGCGCTACCCAGGAGGAGACGCTGCTGCAGGTAACCGACCGGATCGAGAAGAAGCTCGAGGAGCTCGATTCGCTCGACTACACCAAGAGCTATACCCGGCCAGGTGAATCAACGGTGTTCGTCTACCTGCGCGACACCACCAAGGCAGACGACATACCGCAGATCTGGTACCAGGTACGCAAGAAGATCCAGGACATTCGCGGCGATTTCCCCGAGGGCTTGCAGGGCCCTGGCTTCAACGATGAATTCGGCGACGTATTCGGTTCCATCTACGCTTTCACCGCCGACGGGCTGAGCCTGCGTCAGTTGCGTGATTATGTGGAGCGGGTGCGGGCCGAGGTCCGTGAAGTGCCCAATATCGGCAAAATCGAAATGGTCGGTATCCAGGACGAAGTGCTCTACCTGAACTTCTCCACCCGCAAGCTCGCTGCCTTGGGTATCGACCAGCGTCAGGTGATGCAGGCTTTGCAGACGCAGAACAGCGTGACGCCAGCGGGCGTGATCGAGGCCGGGCCGGAGCGTATCTCCGTACGGACCAGCGGGCAGTTCGCCTCGGAAAAGGACCTTGAGAACGTCAACCTGCGCATCAACAACCGCTTCTACCGCCTGGCAGATGTTGCTCAGGTCGAGCGCGGCTATGCCGATCCGCCTGCGCCAATGTTCCGCTACAACGGCAAGACGGCCCTGGGCCTTGCCATCGGCATGCAGAAGGGCGGCAACATCCAGGAGTTTGGCAAGGCCCTGAAGCAGACCATGCAGCGCATTACCAACGAGCTTCCGGTAGGCGTCGATGTGCACACGGTGTCCAACCAGGCCACAGTGGTGGAGAAGGCCGTCGGTGGCTTCACTAGCGCGCTGTTCGAGGCGGTGATCATCGTATTGGCCGTCAGCTTCGTCAGCCTTGGCGTACGTGCAGGCCTGGTGGTGGCGTGCTCGATCCCGCTGGTGCTGGCCATGGTGTTCGTGTTCATGGAATACAGCGGCATCACCATGCAGCGTATCTCGCTGGGTGCGTTGATCATTGCGCTGGGGCTGCTGGTCGATGACGCCATGATCACGGTGGAGGTCATGGTCACACGCCTTGAGATGGGCGAGAGCAAGCAGGATGCCGCGACGTTCGCCTATACCTCCACGGCCTTTCCCATGCTCACCGGTACGCTGGTGACCGTGGCCGGTTTCGTGCCGATCGGCCTGAACGCCAGTTCGGCCGGCGAATACACCTTTACGCTGTTCGCAGTCATTGCCGTGGCGCTGTTGGTGTCGTGGGTGGTCGCCGTGTTCTTCGCCCCCGTGCTGGGTGTGCACATTCTCAACGCCCGGAAGGTGAAGTCCCATGATGACAAGCCGGGCAAGGTGGCCCGGGCGTTCGAACAGGGTTTGTTGTGGAGCATGCGCCACCGCTGGTTGACCATCATCGGCACCGTGGTGCTGTTCGCCCTGGCAGTGTTCTGCATGCGCTTCGTACAGAACCAGTTCTTCCCTGCATCGGACCGTCCGGAAATCCTGGTCGATCTGAACCTGCCACAGAATGCGTCGATCCAGGAAACCCGCAAGGTGGTCGACCAGCTGGAGGCAACGCTCAAGGACGATGAGAGCATCGACCACTGGAGCACCTACATCGGCCAGGGTGCGGTGCGCTTCTACCTGCCATTGGACCAGCAGTTGCAGAACCCCTACTACGCGCAGTTGGTCATCGTGAGCAAAGGCCTGGAGGAGCGCGGTGAACTCATCGCCCGCCTGCAGAAGCGCCTGCGCGAGGATTTTGTGGGTATCGGCTCGAACGTCCAGTCGCTGGAAATGGGGCCTCCGGTGGGGCGGCCGATCCAGTACCGGGTCAGCGGCAAGGACATCGACCAGGTGCGCAAGCATGCCATCGAGCTGGCGACGCTGCTGGACAAGAACCCCAACATCGGCGAAATGATCTACGACTGGAACGAGCCGGGCAAAGTGCTGCGCATCGATATCGCCCAGGACAAGGCCCGTCAGCTGGGGTTGTCGTCGGAAGACGTGGCCAATGTGATGAACAGCATCGTCACCGGCGTACCCGTCACCCAAGTCAACGACGATATCTATCTGATCGATGTGGTGGCCCGCGCCGTGGACAGCGAGCGGGGCTCCCCCGATACGCTGCAAAACCTGCAGATCCTAACGCCCAATGGCACCTCGATCCCGCTGCTGGCGTTTGCCACCGTGCGCTACGAACAGGAGCAGCCCCTGGTCTGGCGCCGCGATCGCAAGCCGACGATCACACTCAAGGCCTCGGTCAACGGCGATATCCAACCCACGGACCTGGTGGCCCAGCTCAAGCCGGATATCGACAAATTCGCTAGCCAGTTGCCCACCGGCTATGAGATTGCAACCGGCGGTACGGTGGAAGAGAGCGGCAAGGCCCAGGGGCCCATCGCTAAGGTGATCCCGCTGATGCTGTTCCTCATGGCCACGTTCCTGATGATCCAATTGCACAGTGTGAAGAAGCTGTTCCTGGTGATCAGCGTGGCGCCATTGGGGCTCATCGGCGTGGTGTTGGCGCTGGTGCCGACCGGCACGCCAATGGGCTTCGTGGCGATTCTGGGTATTTTGGCGCTGGCCGGCATCATCATTCGCAACTCGGTGATTCTGGTGACCCAAATCGATGAGTTCGAAGCCCAGGGATACTCGCCTTGGGACGCCGTGGTCGAGGCGACCAACCATCGTCGCCGGCCGATTCTGCTGACTGCTGCCGCCGCCAGCCTGGGCATGATCCCGATTGCCCGCGAGGTGTTCTGGGGCCCGATGGCCTACGCCATGATCGGCGGCATCATCGTGGCGACCTTGCTCACGCTGCTGTTCTTGCCGGCGCTGTATGTAGCGTCCTACAAGATTCGGGAGCCTCGTCAGAAAGGTTGAGGCGCGATACGCGTCGCTTGCCAGCTGGGCCGCAAAGCGGCCCCGATATTGCGCGCTACGAAGCTGAAACCCTGGGGCTGCTGCGCAGCCCATCGCGGCGCAAGGCCGCTCCCACACGGGGGGGCGCTGGACCCTAGATGCGGTGAAAGGCAGTTGCTTCCGCAATCGCACTACTTCAGCCATCCCACGATCA
>NZ_JBICKP010000082.1:0-232285 GCF_043104335.1 Pseudomonas sp. WSY_20 | reverse complement strand
GCTACCGCGCGCTTAAAAGCAAGAGCGAGAGCGAGAGCGAGAGCGAGAGCGAGAGCGAGGAGACGCGGCGCTTGGCTCGGTCGTTAGGGCTGTATGGGCGCCACCCAGCGCCTGCGGCTGAACTTCAACCTTACCCGCAAACGCCGATGCTCATCTGTCCCAAGCGCATCCCTGGGCACACACTGGCTGCGCCCCCACCACGCCCCAACAGGGATGAATCTCAGCACCACGAGCGACGGCAACGCGATGCTGTCACGACACAGCCGTACCGGCTGCCACCCCCGAGCGCGGGAAAACACCCACCAGCCGGCCCCATCACGGCGCAGCCCGGTGACAGCCTGAACATGGGTCAACAGAATACGACGCGGAATAGTCCAAGCCGCATGGCTAATGCACGCGGCGATCACCAGCAACACCAACCAGGACGGTAACGGGCTGACAAGCACGGCGAACCAGGCGAGTACCTGGCAGATCAGGTAGGCCGCCAGCAACAGGCGTGAGCCCTGCCAGCGGCATTCGAACCACTCACTTGGGTTGGACACGGTCCAGGATGATGCGAACCATGCGCTGCAACTCCGGGTCCTCGGACTCGGTACGCTCCATGAACCAGCCGAACATGTCCTGGTCCTCACAGCTCAGCAGCCGAACATACAACTGACGATCGGCTTCGTTGAGGGTGGGGTAGACCTCCTGGGTGAAAGGCACCAGCAGGACGTCCAGTTCCAGCATGCCTCGGCGGCTGTGCCAGAAAAGCCGGTTGAGTTCAGTTTGTTCGACCATGGGGCCCTCCTCGAGTGGCCCGCCAGTATACAGTCAGCCGCGCGAAGCGACAGCCAGCTGTTGGTCTAAGTCACCTACCTATTTTGTTACCGGCGTTCTATGATGGCCCCAGACTTTAAGCCACCGCGATGACCCATGGCCGATACCGCTTTCTTCTGCCCTCTGTCCCACGAAGGCATTCTCGCTGTCCGCGGCTCCGATGCAGGCAAGTTCCTGCAGGGCCAGCTGACCTGCAACATCAACTACCTCAGCCCCGAATACGCCAGCTTTGGCGCACGTTGCATGGTCAAGGGGCGCATGCAGTCCAGTTTCAGGATTCTGCCCGAAGGCAACGGTTACCTCCTGGCCATGGCCAGTGAACTGCTGGAGCCGCAACTGGCCGATCTGAAGAAGTACGCCGTATTCTCCAAGGCCACCCTGACCGACGAGAGCGCCGCCTGGGTGCGTTTCGGCCTGCACGACGGCCAGGCAGCGCTTGCGGCGCTGGGTTTGGAACTGGCACCTGAAGCCGGCAGCACTGCACGGCGAGAAGGGCTGATCGCTGTAACGGTCAGCACAGGCCGCACCGAGCTCTGGGCACCGGCGGAGCTGGCAGGCGAGGTGCGCAAGACCCTGGCCGGCACGTTGCCCGAAGGTGACCTCAACCCATGGCTGCTGGGGCAGGTACGCGCCGGCATCGGCCAGGTGTTTGGCCCTACCCGCGAGCAGTTCATTCCGCAAATGATCAACCTGCAAGCCGTCGATGGTGTCAGCTTCAAGAAAGGGTGCTACACCGGCCAGGAAATCGTTGCGCGCATGCAGTACCTGGGCAAGCTCAAGCGTCGCATGTACCGCCTGGCCATCGATCAGCAGGCCCTGCCGGCACCCGGGGAGCAGCTGTTCTCCCCCGTGCATGGCTCCTCGGTGGGCGACGTGGTGATGGCGGCCAGTACCGGCACTGGCTGTGAACTGCTCGCCGTGATCGCAGCCGATGCCGTGGAAGATGGCAACCTGCACTTGGGTCATCTCGAAGGCCCGCGCCTGCAGGTGCTGCCCCTGCCCTACGAACTGGACCGCGACAGGGAAATCCAGCGCTGACCAGCCCCGCCCTGCCACGACAGCGGGGCCGCTTCACCACCGCGGTAGACATGTCCATGAACAAGCTGGCCGAAATGGTCCAGGCGCAATTGCTGGATGCCATTGAAAAGGATGACCTGGTACTTCCGACTTTGCCTGAGGTTGCCTTGAGCATCCGCGAGGCTGCGGAAGACAGCGAGATCAGCGTGGCGGCCTTGAGCCGGGTGATCGGCCGCGATGCCGCCTTGTCGGCACGCCTGATCAAGGTGGTCAACAGCCCGCTGCTGCGAGCCACGGTCGAGGTGACCGAGCTGCACACGGCGATAACCCGCCTGGGCATCAACTACAGCTGCAACCTGGCCATCGGCCTGGTCATCGAGCAGATCTTCCATGCGCGCTCGCCTGCCGTGGAGCAGAAACTGCGCGAAATCTGGGCCAACAGCCTCGAAGTCGCGGGGATGAGCTACGAGTTGGCCCGGCGCTACACGCGGCTCAAGCCTGATCAGGCGGCACTGGGCGGCCTGGTCAACCAGATCGGCGCGCTGCCGGTACTGATCTACGCCGAGGAGCACAACGAACTGCTGTCCGATCCGGTCTGCCTGCACCATGTCATCGAACTGATCCAGCCCGTCCTGGGCGACAAGATACTCAAGGCCTGGGAGTTCCCCGAACAGCTGGTCAAGCTGCCTGGCCTGGTTCAGGACCTGGATCGGCAGACCGACCGCATCGACTACATCGATGTGGTCCAGATCGCTCGCTGTGTCAGCCAACGTGGTCGGGAAAGGCCGCTGGCAGCCTTGCCAGCCTACCGACACCTGGGCTTGCCCATGGGCAGCGAGCTGCACGCCGAGGACCTGCTCGAAGCCCGAAGCTTGTTGCGCTGAGGGCTTCACCCTGTCTGGACGCCGGGTACTCCGGCCGCCTGCGCTCAGTCAGCGATGAAACTCACCCGCACGCGCAGCCCGCCGTTGTCACCATCATGCAGGCTGATCTGCGCCAGGTGAGCCCGGCAGATCTCTCCCACGATCGCAAGGCCCAACCCGCTGCCCTGGGCGCTACGGCGATAAAAACGCTCGAACACCCGCTCACGCTCGGCCTCTGGAATGCCGGGGCCGTCGTCTTCCACCTCGAGCACCGCAGGCGCGAGCACGCGCAGGATGACGTTGCCACCCTTGGGGGTGTGGGCCAGGGCATTGTCGACCAAGTTGCTCAACAGCTCGTTGAGCAACGTTGGCTCGCCCTTGAGCCATACCGGCGCCTGCGCCTCGAGGGCCAGCGCAACCCCGCGGTTGTGCGCCAACGGCGCCATGGCCATGCCCAGCTCGCGCGCCAGCTGGCTGAGGTCCAAGCGCTGGGCGCCCCCCTCGGCGATTGCGCGCGCGCCGTTTTCCACACGTGCCAGTGAAAGCAACTGGTTGGCCAGGTGCGTCAATTTGTCGGTGCCCTGGGCCGCCGCTTCCAGCGTTTGATGCCACTGCTGCGGTTCACTGGCGCGCAAACCCAGCTCCACCCGCGCCTTGAGCGCCGCCAAGGGCGTACGCAGCTCGTGGGCAGCATCGGCGATGAACTGCGCCTGGCGCTCGAACTGTGCACGCAGACGTTCGGTGAAATGGTTGAGCGCCCCTACCAGTGGCCGCAGCTCAGGCTGCACCTGCACCACCGGCAACGGGCGCAGATCGTCCGGCTGGCGCTCTTCGACCGCTGTGCGCAGGCGCTCGAGCGGTCGCAGCGCCGCACTGACAGCGAACCACACCATCACCAAAGCGCCCAAGGCCAACATGCCCAGGCGCAGCAACGTATCGCCCATCAGGCCGCGAGCCATGCTTACCCGCGCCTCATCCGTTTCGGCCACGCGGATTTCCGCCATGCCGTTCATGTTCGGCTCGCTCACCGCTTTGAGCAGGCTGACCACTCGCACGTTCTGTCCCAGATACGTCGCGTCATAGAATCGCGCCAGGGCGGGATAGTCATCGGTGCGGGGGGTGCCAGGCGGCGGAGGCGGCAGCTTTTCATACCCTGAAATCAGCCGCTGGTTGATGTCCAGGACTTGGTAGTAGATGCGTCCAGCGCTGTCGTAGGCAAAGGTATCGAGCGCCACATAGGGCACATCTGCGCTCAACGAGCCGTCGCGTTGCGACAGGCCTGCGGCGATGGTGCGGGCGGACGCCAGCAGGGTTCGGTCGTAGGCGGTGTCCGCTGCCTCACGGCCGTTCCAGTAGGCACTGAGCCCACTGGCCAGCATCAGGACCACCAACAGCAACGCCAGATTGCCCAGCAGGCGCCCACGCAGACTGATGTTTTCACGCATCGCGATGCTCGAGCAGGTACCCCAGGCCGCGGAAGGTGACGATGGCCACCGGATGGCCATCGAGCTTCTTGCGCAGGCGATGGACGTAGATCTCGATGGCATCGGGGCTGGCGTCCTCGTCCAGGCCGAACACCTGGGCCGCCAACTGTTCCTTGCTCATCACCCGGCCCGGCCGGGCAATCAAGGCTTCGAGCACCCCCTGCTCGCGGGAGGTCAAGGACAACGGCGCTTCACCCAAGGTGAACCGCCGGGTATCGAGGTCATACACCAGCGGCCCGCAGCGCTGCTGGCGCTCGCCCCCCAGCACACTACGGCGCAGCAGCGCCTTGACCCGTGCCTCAAGCTCGGTCAACTCGAACGGCTTGGCCAAGTAATCGTCAGCCCCCAGGTTCAAGCCATGGACCCTATCCTTGACGTCGCTGCGGGCGGTGAGCATCAGCACCGGCACGGTCTTGCCACGCCCGCGCAAGCGTGCCAGCACCTCGAAGCCATCCATACGCGGCAAGCCCACGTCGAGCACGGCCACGGCGTAGTCCTCACTGCCAAGCGCAAGGTCGGCAGCTACCCCGTCATGCAGCACATCCACCGTCAGGCCTAGACCTTTCAGGGCCTGGGCCACGCTGTCAGCCAATTGCAGATGGTCTTCTACCAGCAACACACGCATCGGATTGTCCCTGTTCGGTGGGGCGATGGCGCGGAGTGTACCCCGCCGCGGCGACCTGTGAAGCCGGCTCGACAAACCTTTCACGCTGAAAGGTTAGCGAAAGGTTCGTTACCTAGCATCGCACCACGGTCGCCCCGAGCGCCGAATAAAGCACCAGCAAGGTGCAATCGAATAAGAACAAGAAACGGAGCCACAACGATGCTGTCATTGCAGCCGCAGGCATTCGCACCTGCTCGTTCCTTTGCCGCACGCCCCAGCGCCATTGCCAGCGCCCTCGCGCTCGCCGGCGTCGCCCCGCTCAGCCAGGCCGCCTTCTTCGAAGACAGCACGGCCACCTTCGAAACCCGCAACATGTACTTCAATCGCGACTTTCGCGATGGCACCAGTGCGCAACAATCCAAGCGCGACGAATGGGCCCAGGGGTTCATGCTCAACCTCGAATCCGGTTATACCGAAGGCACCGTAGGCTTCGGCGTAGATGCGCTCGGCATGATGGGCATCAAGCTCGATTCAAGCCCAGACCGTACCGGCAGCGGCCTGCTGCCGACCCATGACAACGGCAAAGCTGCCGACGAGTACTCAAAGCTCGGCCTGACCGCCAAGGCCAAGATTTCCAAAACCGAACTCAAGATCGGCACGCTGATCCCTTCTCTGCCCACCCTTCGCCCCAACGATGGCCGCATTCTGCCGCAGACGTTCGAAGGCGGGCTGCTCACCTCCAAGGAAATCAAGGGCCTGACCTTCACCGGCGGGCGCCTGGACAAGGCCAAGGACCGTGACGACACCAACTGGGAAGACCTGGCACTGAACAACAAGAACGGCCGCTTCGGTGGCTCGTTCAGCGCAGACAACCTGTCCCTGGCCGGGCTGGACTACCAGTTCAACGACCGGCTGACCGGCAGCTACCACTTCGCCCAACTGGACGACATCTACCGCCAGCACTTCATCGGCCTGCTCGCCACCCAAGCCGTGGGCCCAGGCGCACTGGCCTTCGACCTGCGCCTGGCGCTGAGCGATGACGCAGGCGCTGCCAGGGCCGGCAGCATCGACAATACCACCTTCAACGGCATGGTCAGTTATGCCTTGGGCGGGCACAAGTTCAGCGCCGGCTGGCAGCAGCTGACCGGCGACAGCGCGTTCCCCTATGTCGATGGTGCCGACCCATACCTGGTCAATTTCGTCCAGATCAACGACTTCGCCAATGCCGACGAGCGCTCCTGGCAGGCCCGCTACGACTACAACTTTGCCGCACTCGGCGTGCCTGGCCTGACGTTCCTGACCCGCTACATCAGCGGCGACAACGTCAGCCGTGCCAGCGGTGGCGAGGGCAAGGAATGGGAACGCGATACCGAGCTGAAATACGTGGTGCAGAACGGCCCGCTCAAGAACGTGGCGGTGCGCCTGCGAAACGCGACCTTCCGCTCCAATTTCGCCCGTGACGCCGACGAAGTGCGGCTGCTGGTGAGCTACAGCGTCGCCCTGTGGTAACCCGATAACAACAACGCCTACGGAGATAGACCATGACCTTTTCACTGCGCCATATCGTACTGGCAACCGGTTGCCTACTACTGGCAGGCAATGCCCTGGCCGCCGAACCCAAACGCCCCGAGTGCATCGCCCCGGCCTCGCCTGGCGGTGGCTTCGACCTGACCTGCAAGCTGGTGCAAAGCGCCCTGGTGCAGGAGAAGATCCTGAGCAAGCCCATGCGCGTGACCTACATGCCGGGCGGTGTCGGCGCCGTGGCCTACAACGCCGTGGTGGCCCAGCGCCCTGCCGATGCGGGAACCCTGGTGGCCTGGTCGAGCGGTTCGCTGCTGAACCTGGCCCAGGGCAAGTTCGGTCGCTTCGACGAAAATGCAGTGAAATGGCTGGCTGCCGTCGGCACCAGCTATGGCGCAATCGCGGTCAAGAGCGACTCGCCCTACAAAACCCTCGACGACCTGGTCGCTGCCCTGAAGAAAGACCCGAGCAAGGTGGTGATTGGCTCCGGTGGCACCGTAGGCAGCCAAGACTGGATGCAAACCGCCCTGATCGCCAAGGCTGCCGGCATCAACCCACGCGACCTGCGCTACGTGGCACTCGAAGGCGGCGGCGAAATTGCCACCGCACTGCTCGGTGGCCATATCCAGGTAGGCTCCACCGACATTTCCGACTCCATGCCGCACATCGAGAGCGGCAACATGCGCCTGCTGGCCGTGTTTTCGGAAAAGCGCCTGGACGACCCGGCCATGAAGGACATCCCCACTGCCAAGGAGCAGGGCTACGACATCGTCTGGCCTGTGGTGCGCGGCTTCTACCTCGGCCCGAAAGTGAGCGACGAAGACTACGCCTGGTGGAAAGCATCGTTCGACAAGATGCTGGCCTCCGAAGACTTCGCCAAGTTGCGTGACCAGCGCGAACTGTTCCCCTTCGCCATGACGGGTGAAGAGCTCGATGGCTACGTCAAGAAGCAAGTCGCTGACTACAAGATGCTGGCCAAGGAATTCGGCCTGGTCCAGTAATCCAGACCGCTGGGCTTTCCTGGCGGGAGCAGGCAGACGCTGCCGTGCCTAGCCTGGGCCTTGGCCCAGGTTCACGGGTGTGCCGCTCCCATCGCTACTTACCGAGGATTCCTCCATGATCCTGCAACGCATCTTCGCCCTGATCCTGCTGGCCGTCTGCGCCGCCCTGGCCGTGATGGCCTGGCCTTATCAGGCGGCGTTTTCCTATGAGCCGGTAGGCCCGCGTGCCTACCCGCTGCTGATGCTCGGCCTGATGAGCCTGGGCTTGCTGTACATGGCGATCCGCCCCACGCCGATCGTGCACAAGGACGACGAGCCGGCGCTGGACAAGGCGACCTTGACCAAGATCGCCGCCTGCATCGGCCTGCTGCTGATCTTCGCGGCCACCTTCGAATCCCTTGGCTTCATCCTCAGCGCCATCCTGGCCGGTGTGCCCATGGCGCGCCTGTATGGCGGTCGCTGGCTGCACAGCGCCATCGTCGTGGTCGGCATGAGCCTGTTCCTCTACTGGCTGTTCGACCGCGTCATGGACGTGCCCCTGCCCCTTGGCCTGCTGAGCGTACTGGAGAACTGACATATGGATACCTTGAGCTACCTGGGCCAGGGCTTCGGCGTCGCCCTGTCCCCTTACAATCTGGTCACGGCCCTGTCCGGCACGCTGATTGGTACCGTCGTCGGCCTGCTGCCGGGCCTGGGCCCGATCAATGGCGTGGCCCTGCTGATCCCCATCGCCTTCGCCCTGGGCTTGCCTCCGGAGTCGGCACTGATCCTGCTGGCTGCGGTGTACCTGGGCTGCGAGTACGGTGGGCGGATCAGCTCGATCCTGCTGAACATTCCGGGCGAAGCATCGACCGTGATGACCACCCTGGACGGCTACCCGATGGCCCGCCAGGGCCTGGCGGGCGTGGCCCTGTCCCTGTCGGCTTGGAGCTCGTTCATCGGCGCCTTCATCGCCACCTGCGGCATGGTGCTGTTCGCCCCGCTGCTGGCCAAGTGGGCAATCGCCTTCGGCCCGGCCGAGTACTTCGTGCTGATGGTGTTCGCCATCGTCGCCCTGGGCGGCATGGCCGGCGACAAGCCGCTCAAGACTTTCATCGCCGCCTTGATCGGCCTGTTCCTGTCGGCGGTGGGCATCGACGCCAACAGTGGCGTGTACCGCTTCACCGGTGACAGCGTGCACCTGGCCGACGGCATTCAGTTCGTCGTGCTGGTGCTGGGCCTGTTCTCGATCAGCGAAATTCTGTTGCTGCTGGAAAAGACCCACCACGGTCACCAGGCGGTCAAGGCCACCGGGCGCATGCTGTTTAACTTCAAGGAAGCGGCGTCGGTGTTCGCGGTGAACATTCGCTGCGGCCTGCTGGGCTTTGTGATGGGCGTGTTGCCAGGCGCAGGTGCCACACTGGCCAGTGCAGTGGCCTACATGACCGAAAAACGCATGGCCGGTGCCAGCGGCAAGTTCGGCAAGGGTGACGCCCGTGGCCTGGCGGCACCGGAAACCGCCATTGGCGCTTCCTGCTGTGGCGCCCTGGTGCCCATGCTGACCCTGGGCGTGCCCGGTTCAGGTACCACGGCGGTGATGATCGGCGCGCTGACGCTCTACAACATCACCCCAGGCCCGCTGCTGTTCGAACAGCAACCTGACATCGTCTGGGGCCTGATCGCGTCGCTGTTCATCGCCAACATCATGCTGGTGATCCTGAACATCCCGATGATCCGCATCTTCACCCGCATCCTGGCCGTGCCGAACTGGGCCCTGGTGCCGGTGATCGCCATCATCACCGGGATCGGTGTCTATGCCGTGCATGCCACCACTTTCGACCTGTTCCTGATGGTCGGCATCGGCATCATGGGCTACATCCTGCGCAAGCTGGACTTCCCACTTTCGCCGATTCTGCTGGGCTTCATCCTGGGTGGCCTGATGGAGCAGAACCTGCGCCGGGCATTGTCAATTTCCAACGGCGAGTTAGGCATTCTCTGGTCGAGCCCGATCAGCATGGGTGTCTGGGCACTGGTAGCGCTCATGCTCGCACTGCCTATGGTGCGCATCTGGCGCAAGCGTAGCCTGCAGCGCCGGGCCATGGCCGATGCCTGATCGTGGGTTGCCGCTGTACTGGGCAACTGGGCTGGTCGGCCTTGCTGGCGGTTTCGCCGCCAGCAAGGTCGGCTGGCCTTTGCCGTGGATGGTCGGCTCGTTGCTGGCGATCATCGCGGTACGTTGCCTGAGCCCTTGGCAGCTGCCAGAAATACCCAATGGCCGGCGCTGCGGGCAATGCATCATTGGCCTTGGCATCGGCTTGCACTTCACGCCCCAGGTCATCGAGCAAGTGGGCAGTCACTTCGCCTTGATCTTCTTCGGCGCTTTGTTCACTACCGTTTCGAGCGTGCTTGGGGTGTGGTTGCTGCGCCGCTCGGGTGAGGACCGCGCCACTGCGTTCTTTGCCAGCATGCCAGGCGGTTCCGGTGAAATGGTCAACCTGGGTGCGCGCAATGGCGCGGTATTGAGCCAGGTAGCCGCAGCCCAAAGCCTGCGCGTGCTGGCGGTGGTGCTGTGCGTGCCGGCGCTGTTCAAGCTGCTGTTGGGCGATGGCGTAGCGCTCAACCACACCGGCAGCGTCAGCTGGGCCTGGCTGGCCCTCATCGCACCGCTGGGCGTGGCAGCTGGCTGGCTCTGGCAGCGGCTGCAGCAACCCAACCCATGGCTGTTCGGGCCGCTGCTGGTGGCAGCCACCGTCAGCCTTGCCGGCAACTTGCAGATCGCCCTGCCCAATGGCGCCAGTCAGATCGGCCAATGGCTGATCGGCAGCGGTCTGGCCTGCCATTTCAACCGTGCATTCTTCCGCCGCGCGCCGGCATTTCTGGGGCGCACGCTGGTGGCCACAGCCTTGAGCATGGCCCTGGCTGGCGCTGCCGCCTGGGGCTTGAGCCTGCTCACAGCTTTGGATCTGCGCTCACTGACGCTGGGCATGATGCCCGGCGGCATCGCTGAAATGAGCCTGACGGCCGAAACGCTGCAACTGTCGGTGCCGCTGGTGACTGCTTTGCAAGTGATGCGCCTGCTCTTCGTGCTGTTCCTGGCCGAGCCCTTGTTCCGTTACTGGATGAGCAAGCGGCCCGCATGACCTGTCGGGGCCTGACGGCCCCGTCTGGCTCACAGCGGTGGCAACGCCCAGTTGATGGGCGCCAGCCCGCGCTGCTCGAGAAAGCCGTTGGCACGGCTGAAATGCCCACAGCCAAGAAACCCACGGTACGCCGACAACGGCGAGGGGTGCACCGACTTGAGCACCAAGTGCTTGGTGCCGTCGATCAGCTTCTGTTTGCTCTGCGCATGAGCCCCCCACAGCAGAAACACCACATGCTCACACTGCTCGCTGACCACCTCGATGATACGGTCGGTGAAGAATTCCCAGCCTTTCTTGGCATGGGAGGCCGCGTTGCCCCGCTCCACGGTCATGGTGGTGTTGAGCAGCAACACGCCCTGCTCGGCCCAGCTTTGCAGGTAGCCATGGTTGGGGATGGGAATGTTCAGGTCGCGGTGCAGCTCCTTGTAGATGTTCACCAGCGACGGCGGCGTGGGCACGCCAGGCTGCACCGAGAAGCACAGGCCATGGGCCTGCCCTGGGCCGTGGTAGGGGTCCTGGCCGAGAATCACCACCTTGACCTGATCCAGGGGGGTGGAGTTGAGTGCATTGAAGATCAGCGGGCCAGGCGGGTAGATCTGTTTACCGGCGGCATATTCACCGCGCAGGAACTCGCGCAACTGCTGCATGTAGGGCTGCTCGAACTCGGCACGCAAGGCGGCTTTCCAACTGGGTTCGAGTTTGATGCGATCGTCGTCAGTCATGGGGGCTTCCGTAAACAATGGGGCGACACTAGGGGTGACACCGACGCTTGTCAAACGATCCGACCAGTGCCCGGCGGGATCGACCAGGCAGGCCATACTTGAGCGGTGACTTGAATGAGGTAAGCCATGAGCATTCATTGCCAAGTACTGACAGGCGCCGATGGCGCTCGCCTGGGCATCGCTACCCTTGATGCGCCAAGGGCGCTCAATGCCCTCGACCTGCCGATGATAGAGACGCTGGCCGAGCAGTTGCACAGCTGGGCGCAAGACCCAGGCATCGCCTGTGTGCTGCTGCGCGGCAATGGCGCCAAGGCATTCTGCGCCGGGGGCGACGTGCGGGCGCTGGCCCAGGCGTGCCGCGAGCAGCCTGGCAGCGTGCCACCGCTGGCTGCATCGTTCTTCGCCGCCGAATATCGCCTGGACCATGCCTTGCACACCTACCCCAAGCCACTGCTGTGCTGGGGCCATGGCCATGTGCTGGGCGGCGGCATGGGTTTGCTCCAAGGTGCCAACGTACGCATCGTGACCCCCAGCAGCGCACTGGCCATGCCTGAGATCAGCATTGGTCTGTACCCTGACGTGGGGGCCAGCTGGTTCCTGGCCCGCTTACCGGGCAAGCTGGGGTTGTTCCTGGGGCTCACCGGTGCGCCTATCAATGCGCGCGATGCGCTGGACTTGGGGTTGGCTGACCGTTTCATGGGTGAAGACCGGCAAGCGGCGTTGATCGACGAACTGCTGCAGATGAACTGGCAGGAGCAGACCGCGTTGCAACTCAACAGCCTGCTCAGGGCTGAGGAGCATTGCGCCCGCCGGGCACTGCCGGCGGCCCAGTGGTTGCCGCGGCGCGTGCTTATCGACGCGCTGCTGGATGTCACCTGCGCGGGCGCTGCCTGGCGGGCAGTGGCGAGCCTGCGCCAGCACGACGACCCGCTGCTGTCGGCAGCCGCCGAGCGCATGCTGGGCGGCTGTCCGCTGACGGCTCATCTGGTGTGGGAGCAAATTCAGCGGGCCCGACACCTGTCACTGGCGCAGGCGTTGCAGATGGAATACGCGATGAGCCTGAACTGCTGTCGTCATCCGGAGTTCAGCGAAGGGGTGCGTGCCCGCCTGCTGGACAAGGATCACCAACCGCGCTGGCACTGGCCGGATGTGGACCACGTGCCCGCAGCCGTGGTGCAGGCACACTTTCAAGCGACGTGGGAAGGCCATCATCCGCTGGCGGACCTGCACTAGCGGCGCGTCGGGCGCAGGGCGCTCCTCACCTGATCAATGGCCTCGCCCACGCCTGTCACCCCAGCCGCCTTGATGCCGACCTCCATCCTGGAAGCGCGGGCCATCGTTGCGGTAGTCGTGTCGATCGCGGTCGCGCCTGTAGTCCCAGCGCTGGCGATGACCGTAATCGTAGCGCGGGTTGCCGTGCCAGCGGCGCACGTCGGGCGGCGGCAACGGTCGGTAGCCGGGCGGCGCATGGTAACGAGGCACCGGTTGGTAGTAGTAGCGCGGCTGGGGCGCCACCGGATAACGACCGTACCGGTAGTAGCCGGGCGCGTAACCAGGCGAGACATATCGGTCAGTGACGTAATAGTCGGAGCGGTAGTAGGTCGACCGACCAGCGTACGGCGCACAGGCGCCAAGCGTCAGCCCGAGCAGGGCCACAAGCAGAATTCGATAGGACATAGGCGGCCTCCCGGACCGCTGAGGTGCCCGCGCAGCGAACGCTGCCGAGCGTCGATGCACGACACGTTGATCGACATGGAATAAGACAAGCGTCAACCCGTGCAGTGCCATACTGGTAATAATTTGATACAGCTGCGGCTTCTGGACAAAATCTTGCAGTCATTTAAAGCCCGGAACACTAGAATGTGCGGCCCGGCACACATCATGGGAAGATCATGCCTTCACGCTCCGCTCCGTCATCGCAGCGTTCGTTAATCGCCGCCCTGCTGATGCTGCTGGCCTGCGGTTTCCTCGCCACGTCGCTGCTGAGTTATTTCTCCTCGCGCAGCGCCATACGTGACGGCATCATCAATACCGAATTGCCGCTGACCTCCGACACGGTCTATTCGGAAATCCAGAAAGACCTGATCCGCCCTGTTCTGATCGCCTCGATGATGGCCCAGGACACTTTCCTTCGAGACTGGGTGTTGGCCGGTGAGCAGGATGCCCAGCGCATGACCCGCTACCTGGGCGAGGTAACGGGCAAGCAGGGCATCTTCACGTCCTTTTTCGTCTCCGAACACACGCTGACCTACTACCAGGCCAAGGGCGTGCTCAAGCAGGTCCAGCCACAGGCCTGGCGCGATGCCTGGTACTTTCGCCTGCGCGACCAGGCGGCACCTTACGAGATCAATGTAGACCTGGACATGGCCAACCAGGACAACCTGACCGTGTTCATCAACTACAAGGTGCACGACTACCAGGATCGCTTCATCGGCGCGGCAGGGGTGGGGCTGAGCGTTTCCACCGTGGTCAGGATGATCGATCAGTACCAACACCGCTATCAGCGATCCGTGGTCTTCGTCGACGCCCAGGGCAAGGTGTTGATGACAGGCTCAGGCGGTGGCCCGCAGGGCCTGCGCGTCGGCCAGTCGCTGGTCGACAGCCCGGACCTGGGCGGCGTGCTGGCACGCCAGCCGGTGCCTGGCGAAGGCAGTCATGAATACCGCGACCTTGAAGGCCACAGCCATTTTCTGAACGTGCGCCACTTGCCGGAACTGGATTGGTACCTGCTGGTGGACAAACGCGAGACCGGGGCGCTGGACCGGATCCGTCATTCGCTGTACCTGAACCTGGCGATCTGCGCCATGATCACCCTTGTGGTGGTAGCCCTGATGCATGCGATGGTGCGCCGCCACCAGGCCAGCACCGAAGCCCTGGCCACGCTCGACAGCCTGACCGGGCTGCCCAATCGGCGCAGCTTCGACCTGCTGGCCGCCCAGGCGCTGCGCGAGGCCCAGCGTGACAACAGTCCGCTGGTGGCGTTGCTGATCGACCTGGACCACTTCAAAGCCCTCAACGACACTTATGGTCACCTGGCAGGCGACGAAGTGCTGCGCCAATTTGCCAATGTCCTGCAAGGCAGCATTCGCCAGTCCGATATACTCTGCCGCTGGGGAGGCGAGGAGTTCATCGTGCTGCTGCGTGAGGCCGATGCCCGCCAGGCGAACGAGGCTGCCGAAAAGATCCGGCGGCGCGCCGAGCAACTGACCTTCAGTTACGAGGACCAGCCGCTGCGCCTGACCACCAGCATCGGGGTGAGTCACCTGCAGCCAGGCGATACCTTGCACACCCTACTGACCCGCGCCGACGGCGCCCTCTATCGTGCCAAACAGGCTGGCCGCAACCGTGTCTGCAGTGAAACCTGAAATGAACGACGATCAACGTTGCCCCGCCTGCGGTGCCCTCAACCGGTGCACCCTGGCCGATCCTGCGCAGGCCACCCAGGCTTGCTGGTGCTACAACGTGCGCATCGACCCGGCGGTATTGCAGGCCTTGCCTGCCGAACTGCGCGACCGTGCCTGCCTGTGCCCAAGCTGCGCAGGCGTCGAGGCCCAATTGGCATCGCCCGCAGGTGACGACCATGCGCCTTGATCGTTTTCTTGCCAACCTACCGACCTGCAACCGCCAGCAAGCGCGCCTGATGCTGGCTCAACGTCGCGTGCGGCTCGATGGCCAAGTGGCCAGCGACCCGCTAACGGAAGTACGGGCGTTCAGCCGGGTTGAGCTGGACGATGAGGTGCTGCAGGCGGGCCTCCCGCCACGCTACCTAATGCTGCACAAGCCGCCCGGTTGCGTCAGCGCCACCCACGACCCCCAGCATCCAACCGTCATGGACTTGCTGCCCGACGCGCTCGCGCAGGGCCTGCATATCGCCGGGCGCCTGGACTTCAATACCACCGGGCTGATGATCCTGACCAACGACGGGCAGTGGTCCCGGCGCCTGACCCAACCGGCCACCAAGCTGCCCAAGCATTACCTGGTCGAAACCCAGGACGAAATCGGCGAGCACTATGTGGCCCGGTTTCAGGAGGGGTTTCACTTTGCTTTCGAAAACCTGACGACCCAACCGGCCGACCTGCAGATCCTCGGGCCGCGCCTGGCCCGGCTCGCCATCGTCGAAGGGCGCTACCACCAGGTCAAACGCATGTTCGGGTTCTATGACAACAAGGTGGTCAAGCTGCACCGGGAGCGCATGGGCGCGATCGCGCTGGACATGGACCTGCCGCCGGGGGCATACCGAGAACTCACGCTCGAGGAAATCGCTGCCGTATAGGTGAGCCTTGTGACGTAGGGAAAAGGCGCAGGAGCGCGGAGGGAAAAGACATTTTTTATAACGCGGGCTTCTAATTTGCCGAACGTTCTGGTAAAAAGTGCAGCTCAGATGCGGGTATAGTTTAGTGGCAAAACGAAAGCTTCCCAAGCTTTAGTTGAGGGTTCGATTCCCTCTACCCGCTCCATCTTCAAGCCAGCGTTCACATGGCTTACGCTTCCTCTACCGCCCATCCTCACTGCACACGTTGATGCTGCAGTACCACCGCCGCTTCCCGCATAAAAATCTCGAGCGTCTTGGGCCCCACGCCTTCAAATCCCAGCAGCCATGTATTGGCGTGCGCCATGTCCACCGCCGCATTGAGCAACACGTCATCCATTTCCGCTTCAAGCCCACTGCCCAAGCAATGCAGCCGCCGGGCCGTGGATTCGTCGTAGCGTGCGTAACCGGCCTGACCCAGAAGCTTCACCAGTGTGTGATGCGGGCACCTCGCCAGCTTGCCTGGGGTGTCCAGGCCATGGGTATCGACCAGCAGCCGGTAGGCCTGGATCGCGACACTGGCACGAATGCGCTTGCCGATCAGAAAGCTGGCAAGCAACCACTTATAGAGGCCGCGCCCATGGCACTGGTGTATGTCGATGCCAAGCAGCGCGGCGCTGACCAGTATCAACCCTTGGTGCGCCGCGGGTCAGCGGAGCGAGGGTAGGTGCGCTCTTGCTCGATGGTGCCATCGGCCTTGTGAATCTTCACCGAGGCTGTCTTGCCCTCGAAGAATGTGGCCAGCGACCCCACCAGTTCTTGCTTGGTCGCGCTGTGCTTTGAAGCGCGCGCAGCACCTGCCTTCTTCAGTTCCCACCCGTCATTGGCAGGGCTTACATGATAGGTGTCCATGACAGATCTCCTGTTCAGGTAAAGACATGACGATCTACGTGTCGGTGTGGCCGGTGCTGGCTAGGCGCTGCCCCGTGGCCACTCAAGACCTTGGAGGGATTCAAGTCCGCTCGTGTTCACTTTCAATCCCCTGCAGTTGCCGTCAAGCATCAGCGATGCAGCCTGCACCGCGCTGCCAGCGCTGGCGCGGCGCACTCATGGCCTAGGCTTGACGTGGTAAAGTCTGTCGGATCCCGCTTTACGGACTCCAGCATGCCCGCACTAGATGCCACTCTTCTCCCCTGGTCAGGCCTTGCCGACCAGTACCCCTGTGAAACCCTCATGGTCGGTAACGGCGCAAGCCGGGCCTTCTGGAAGCCGTTCGGGTATTTCTCGCTGTACGAGGAGGCGCAACGGGCCGGGCGTAAGAAGGGCTTGGCCATCAGCGATCAGGCCTTGTTCAAGTCATTGAGCTCCGAGCTGTTCGAACCAGTGCTGACCGCCCTCAACACCACGGTGCGTACCAACGCTGCGCTGGCCATCAACTCGACCGCGCCGCTGAACCGCTATTACTCCATCAAGGAGGCGCTGATCCACGCCGTGCGCACCGTGCACATGCCTTGGTCGGCAATGCCCGAAGCCGCCCTGAGCACCCTCAACCAGGCCCTGCGCGGCTACCGCAACGTCTATACCAGCAACTATGACCTGCTGCTGGTCTGGGCCGTGCAGCACGATCCGAAGGGCTTTGCCGAACTGTTCGACGAGCAGGGTTTTTTCGACGTGCGCCGAACGGCGGGTCAAGGCACGCGGGTGCTGCACCTGCACGGTGGCATGCACCTGCTCAAGCTGCCTGACGGCACTACCCGGCAACGCAGTGCCAGCAGCGTTGAAATGCTCGAAGGGTTCGCCGTGAATGTGCCAGGTGAAGTGCCGCTGTTCGTCAACGAAGAGCGCAGCGACGAAAAGCTGCGTGCCATCCGTAGTTCGGACTACCTGAGCTGGAGCCTGGGCCAGTTGGCCAGTGAACACCGGGGCATGTGCCTGTTCGGTCAGCACCTGGACAGCAACGACCGGCACCTGCTCGACGCCATCCGCTCAGCCCGGCCCAGCCACCTGGCGATTGCCATACGCCCTTTGGGAGAGGCATCGGTCATCAACCAGAAGCGTCATTTCACCAGCCGCTTCGAAGATATGCCGGACACGGCCCTGCACTTCTTCGACGCCCAGACGCATCCGCTGGGGCTGGCAAGCACGACTGTGTGATTGATTGCCCAAGCTGGTTGATCAAGCATGGCTGCAGCATAAAAACGCGCTCATGAGCAGCGAAGCAAGGATGAGCATATCCAAGGCTGGGGCGCATCAGGTTCAAAGCAACCCATCCGCCCGCAGCAACGTTTCAAGACAATGCGCCTTCACCCCGTAGAACGCCTTGAGCTGTTCTATCTTCTCCAGCAAGGCTGACTGATCCGCTGGCTGGCGCCGTTTGACGGCCAGGATCATCTTGTTCTTGTTGGTGTGCTCCAGGGATATGAACTCGAACACCTTGGTCTCGTAGCCGCAGGCCTCCAGGTACAGTGCACGCAGGCTGTCGGTGAGCATTTCGGCCTGCTGGCCCAGGTGCAGGCCATATTGCAGCATCGGTTGCAGCAGGCCCGGGCTGTGCAGCTGCGGGCGGATCTGCTTGTGGCAGCACGGTGAGCACATGATGATTGCCGCGTTGCAGCGGATACCGGTATGGATGGCGTAGTCGGTCGCCACGTCGCAGGCGTGCAGCGCGATCATTACCTCGATGGCATCGGGCACCACGCTGCGCACATCGCCGCACTGAAACTCCAGCCCTGGGTGTTCGAGCCGCGCGGCGGCGGCGTTGCACAGCTCGACCATGTCCTGGCGCAGCTCAACGCCCGTTACCTGGGCATCGCGGCCCAGCGTATTGCGCAGGTAATCGTGCATGGCGAAGGTCAGATAACCCTTGCCCGAGCCGAAGTCGGCCACCCGCAGGCGTTGCTCGCTCGACAAGGGGGCATTGGCCAGGGCGTGGTCGAAGACCTCGATGAACTTGTTGATCTGCTTCCACTTGCGCGACATCGACGGGATCAGTGCGCCCTGGGCGTCCGTTACGCCAAGGTCACGCAGAAACGGTCGGGCAATGTCCAGGTAGCGCTTTTTCTCGCGGTCATGCCCGTTGCTGCCAACGGTTTCCCGGGGCGCCTGGGCGCCATGGCGCTGCAGCATGGGCTTGCCCTTCTTGCTGAAGGTCAGTTGCAGCTCACCCTCTGCATCGAACAGGTGGGCATTGCGAAAGCCTTCTGGCAACAGTTCGGCGATGCACTGCAGAGCATCATCGAGCGGCAGGTTGCGGGTGATGTCGCGGGTCTGGTGGCGGTAGACCAGGGACAGGTTCGCCTGCCCCTTGACCAGCAAGGGCTTGGCGATGATGCGTTGCAGGGTCGGGTCGGTGCCGACAGGCCGCGCCAGTACCAGCTTGACCACGGTGTTGCCCTGCAGGCCGGTGCGAAGCAGGTCGAGAAACTGGACGCGCGCATCCGGTGAAGTAGAAAGGGCAGACATGGGCAAACGGTACCTCCAATAGCGGGGGCCGTATTCTACACCCCCGCACAGTCGGCCAGGGTTGCGTTAGTCGAGGATTACCAGCGGCTGGGGCAGATGCCTGCACGCAAGTGCGCGTGGCGCCTGCTGGCCAAGGCGATGGCCGCACGCCTCGACGCACTCGATCATGCCCTGCAGCGCTTGCCCCTGGCGAACCTGGCTGGCCAGACGGTCAGTGAGCGTGACGCGCAGCGCGTCGTCAAGGCAGAGTGCGGCCTGCTTGTCCATCAGCAGCTGTGCGTACTGCTCGGCCTCGCTGACGAAGATCATTACGCATCCGGCGCCTGTAAAGGCCTGAGCGCCGAGGTCGAGAAACTGACGAGTGGCAAGGCGCGACGCTCGCCAGCGGCGCCAAGCCCGCGGTACGGTCCAGCGTTCCAGGCGCGGGTTGCGCAACAGCACGCAGAGGCCTACGAACAGCAGTACATTGGCAACGATCAGGCCGCGCACGCTGGGCCAGCCCAGCACCGCGTGCAGCACGCCTGGCAGCGCCAGCGCCAGCACGGCGGACCAGAATAGTGGGAAATAGGCGTAATCATCGGCGCGGCGGGCGAGCACTGCCAGCAACGCGACATCCGTGCGCCGGCCAACACCGGCCATGGCTTCAGCGAGCTGACGCTGCTGGTAGGGTTCAAGCGGAGTCATGCCGTGTTCTCGTGAGCGTTCTTATAGTTGTTTTCCCGGTGTACGGGGCTTCGTCAGCACGCGGCCGATTCAGGCATAATCCGCCGCAGGAAGATCTGCGTGCAAATCGTACAACAACAGCCGCCCGAAAACCTCGCCCATGCGTGTGTCACCGTTGACCATGCATCGGCCCCCTTACGGAATTCATGATGAAACTGTCTCTGCTGGGCCTGGCCATGGGCCTCGTCAGCCAGGCGGCTGTCGCCGCCACTTCCGCGCCGCCGCTCGAGAACAAACAGGCATTCATCGACCATCTGATCAGCCAGATGACCGAGGCCGAAAAAATCGGGCAGTTGCGCCTGATCAGCATCAGCCCTGAAATGCCCCGGGAGAAGATCCGCGAGGAGATCGCCGCCGGACGCATCGGCGGCACCTTCAATTCGCGTACGGCACCAGAAAACCGGCCGATGCAGGACGCGGCCATGCGCAGCCGGCTGAAGATCCCGATGTTCTTCGCTTATGACACGGTACATGGCGAGCGCACCATATTCCCCATCGGCCTGGGCATGGCCGCCACCTGGGACATGGACGCCGTCGCCAAGGTCGGCCGCACAGCGGCCATCGAAGCGGCTGCCGACGCACTGGACATGACCTTTGCGCCGATGGTCGACATCGCCCGGGATCCGCGCTGGGGTCGCACCAGTGAGGGCTTTGGCGAAGACACGTACCTTACCGCGAAAATCGGCCAGGTAATGGTCCGCGCGTTCCAGGGCAGCAGCCCGGCCAACCCGGACAGCATCATGGCCATCGTCAAGCATTTCGCCCTTTACGGCGCAGTGGAAGGCGGGCGTGACTACAACACGGTCGATATGAGCCTGCCGAAGATGTACAACGATTACCTGCCGCCCTACCGCGCCGCGATCGATGCCGGCGCCGGTGGTGTGATGGTTGCGCTGAACTCGATCAACGGCGTGCCGGCCACCTCCAACACCTGGCTGATGAACGACGTGCTGCGCAAGGAGTGGGGCTTCAAGGGCGTGACCATCAGCGATCATGGCGCCATCCAGGAGCTGATCCGCCATGGCGTGGCGCGCGACGGTCGCGAGGCGGCCAAGCTGGCGATCAAGGCAGGCATCGACATGAGCATGAACGACACCTTGTACGGCGAGGAGCTACCAGGGTTGCTCAAGGCGGGCGACGTGAGCCAGGCAGAGCTGGATCAGGCCGTGCGCGAAGTGCTGGGCGCCAAATACGACATGGGCCTGTTCAAGAACCCCTACGTGCGCATCGGCGCGGCGCAGAACGACCTCAAGGACTACTACGGCGAGGACCGCCTGCACCGCGACGCCGCGCGCGACGTGGCGCGCCGCAGCCTGGTGCTGCTGGAAAACCGCAGGCAGACGCTGCCGCTCAGTAAAGATGCCACCATCGCCCTGGTCGGTCCTCTTGCCGACGCACCGATCGACATGATGGGCAGCTGGGCAGCAGACGGGCGCCCCACCCACTCGGTCACGGTGCGCGAAGGGCTGCGCCGCGCCATCGAGGGCAAGGGCAAGCTGGTCTACGCCAAGGGCTCCAACGTCACCGGTGACAAGGCCATTCTCGACTACCTGAACTTCCTCAACTTCGATGCGCCGGAAATCGTCGACGACCCTCGCCCACCTGCGGTGCTCATCGACGAAGCGGTCAAGGCCGCGCAGCAGGCGGACGTGGTCGTGGCGGTGGTCGGCGAATCGCGCGGCATGTCCCATGAATCTTCCAGCCGCACCACGCTGCAGGTACCGGCCAACCAGCGTGCACTGATCGAGGCCTTGAAGGCCACCGGCAAGCCGCTGGTGCTGGTGCTGATGAATGGCCGGCCGCTGTCCATCGGCTGGGAGCGCGAGCAGGCCGATGCCCTGCTCGAAACCTGGTTCGCCGGTACCGAAGGTGGCAACGCCATTGCCGATGTGCTGTTCGGCGACTACAACCCCTCCGGCAAGCTACCGATCACCTTCCCACGCTCGGTCGGGCAGATTCCGATGTACTACAACCACACCCGTATTGGCCGTCCGTTCACACCTGGCAAACCCGGCAACTACACCTCCCAGTACTTCGAAGAACCCAACGGGCCGCTGTATCCCTTCGGTTACGGCCTGAGCTACAGCACGTTCGAACTGTCGGGGCTCGCGCTTTCTGGCAACAAGCTCAAGCGCGGGGACACGTTGCAAGCCAGCATCGTGGTGCGCAATACCGGCAAGGTGGCCGGCGAGACGGTGGTGCAGTTGTACGTGCAGGATGTGTCCGCCTCGATGAGCCGCCCGGTCAAGGAGCTGAAGAACTTCCAGAAGCTCATGCTCAAGCCCGGCGAAACACGGACCGTGACCTTCAGCATTAGCGAAGAAGACCTGAAGTTCTATAATGGCCAGCTGCAGCGCGTGGCCGAGCCCGGGGCGTTCAACGTCCAGGTGGGCCTGGACTCCGACGCGGTGCAACAGCAGGGCTTCGAACTGCTGTGAGTGTCGATCCTTGACGGCCTTTTCGCGGACAGACTGGGGCGGCGGTGCAGCGCTCCGGTTTCGCCAAAGCAGGCTCCTTCCCCACCCACGCGGATCTGCTCCCAATGCCTTTTTCCTTTCGCGCCCTGCGTCTGGGGCTGATCACCCTGGTGATCGTGCTGGGTACCGTCCTCTGCGCCAGCTGGGCCATGCACCAGGCCAAACGCCAGGCCATGGAAGCGGACGCCCGCCAGGCCAGCCAGCAACTGGGGCTGTATGCCAATGCCTTGCACACCCTCATCGACCGCTATCGGGCCCTGCCTGCAGTACTGGCCCTGGACCCGGAACTGATCGACGCTTTGCGCGGCCCGATCCAGGCGCGAACCCAGGATGCCCTGAACCGCAAGCTCGAGCGCATCAACGGTGCAGCCAACTCTTCCACCCTCGAACTGCTCGACCGCAACGGGCTGGCGGTGGCAGCCAGCAATTGGCGGCTACCCACCAGCTATGTGGGTTCCAACTACGGCTTTCGCCCTTATTTCAAGCAAACCCGCAGCCTGGGTAATGGCCGCTTCTATGCCGTAGGCGTGACCAGCGGGGTACCCGGCTACTTTCTGTCCAGCGCGGTGAACGACGAACAGGGTCGCTTTCTCGGCGCCATGGTGGTCAAGCTGGAATTTCCCGAGCTTGAGCGCGAGTGGCGCCAGGGCAGCGACATATTGCTGGTCAGCGATGCCCGTGGCATTACCTTCATCGCCAACCAGGACGGCTGGCGTTACCGGGAACTGCGCCCATTGGATGGCGCTGACCGGGCCGAACTGGCGCAGACCCGTCAGTACGACAAGCACCCGTTGATACCGCTGATGCACCAGGTGCTGACGCGTTTCGCTGAAAACAGCACCCTCAGCCGGGTGCAGGCCCCACAAGGCGAGACCGAGTTCTTGTGGGAAAGCCTGCCGCTGGAAAGCGAGCAATGGACCCTGCACCTGCTGCGCAAGCCCCAGGTGGGAACCGACGCGCGCAATGCCGGCCTGGGTGCTGCAGCGGTATGGCTGAGCCTGGTATTCGCCGCCTTGCTGGTCAGCCAGCGCCTGCGCCTGTCACGCCTGCGCCAACGCAGCCGCGAGGAGCTCAAGCGCCAGGTCGAGGAACGCACCCGCGAGCTGCGCACGGCTCAGGAGGGGCTAGTGCAAACGGCCAAGCTGGCGGCCCTGGGGCAGATGTCCGCCGCCATGGCGCACGAAATCAACCAGCCCCTCACGACCCAGCGCATGCAGCTGGAAACCCTGAAGCTGCTGCTGGACCACGGGCGCTACGACGAGGCTCGTCAGGCCCTGGAACCACTGGAGCAGATGTTGACGCGCATGGCATCGCTGACCGGGCACCTGAAGACGTTTGCCCGTAACAGCCCAGGCGGCTTGCGCGAGCGCCTGGACTTGGCCGGCGTGGTCGACCAGGCGCTGGACCTGTTGCAGGCGCGCCTGCATGCCCTGGACGTGCAGTTGGCCCTGTACCTGGCACGTCCGGCGTGGGTGCGCGGCGACGCCATCCGCCTGGAACAGGTGCTGATCAACCTTCTGAGCAACGCGTTGGACGCGATGGCAGACAGGCGCTACCGGCGGCTGGAAATCCGCATCGAGCCCGATGCGCAGCATTGGCGCCTGAGCGTGCTCGATTCGGGGGGTGGTATCGCGGCCGAGGACCTGCCCAGGATCTTCGACCCTTTCTTCACCACCAAGCCCGTAGGTGATGGCCTGGGCTTGGGCCTGGCGATCTCCTATGGCATCGTGCACGACGCCGGTGGGCAGCTGCTGGCCGAAAACGTACCGGGCGGCGCGCGCCTTAGCATCACCTTGCCTCGCGATCAGGAGCCTGCATGTTGAACTCAGTGATGGTCATAGACGATGAAGCCAGTATTCGTACGGCCGTCGAGCAATGGCTGAGCCTGTCGGGCTTCGAAGTCCAGGTCTTTGCCCGTGCCGATGAGGGCATGGCGCACATCGGCCAGGACTATCCAGGCGTGATCATCAGCGACGTGCGCATGCCTGGCATTGACGGCCTGCAACTGCTCGAACGGCTGCAGGCCAACGATCCGGACCTGCCCGTGATCCTGCTGACCGGTCACGGTGATGTACCCATGGCGGTCGAGGCCATGCGCAGCGGCGCCTACGACTTCCTGGAAAAGCCCTTCACTCCACAGCACCTGCTCGGCAGCCTTCGCCGCGCGCTGGAAAAGCGCCAGCTGGTGCTGGAAAATCGACGCCTGCATCAGCAGGCAGACCTCAGGACGCGGCTTGAAGCCACGCTGCTTGGGGTATCACCGGGTATGCAGCAGTTGCGCCGGCAAGTGCTGGACCTGGCCGCCTTGCCGGTGAACGTGCTGATTCGCGGCGAAACCGGCAGCGGCAAGGAGCAGGTCGCCCGCTGCCTGCACGACTTTGGCCCACGCGCCAGCAAACCTTTCGTCGCGCTCAACTGCGCCGCCATTCCCGAAGCCTTGTTCGAGGCCGAGCTGTTCGGCCATGAAAGCGGCGCCTTCACCGGCGCCCAGGGCAAACGCATCGGCAGGCTGGAATACGCCGATGGCGGCACGGTCTTTCTCGATGAAATCGAAAGCATGCCCCTGGCGCAACAGGCCAAATTGCTGCGCGTGATCCAGGACCAGAAGATCGAGCGCCTGGGCGCGAACCAGAGCATCGGCGTGGACCTGCGCATCATCGCTGCCACCAAGCCCGACCTGTTCGATGAAGCCCGGGCCGGCCGCTTTCGCGAGGACTTGGCCTACCGCCTGAATGTTGCAGAGTTGCGCCTGCCGCCTTTGCGCGAACGACGGGAAGACATCGTCCTGTTATTCGAGCACTTCGCGCAGGCAGCCGCGTCCCGAATCGGCCGCACAGCCCTGCCCCAGTCGGGTCAGCAGTTGGCGCAACTGCTGACCCATGATTGGCCAGGCAACGTGCGTGAACTGGCCAACGCGGCGGAGCGCCACGTGCTGGGGCTCGGTTCGCCCATGCCAGAACAGGCGCCTGTCGGGCAGTCGCTGGCTGAGCGCGTGGAAGCATTCGAGGCGCAGTGCCTGCGTGCTTCCCTGCGCCAACATGCCGGCGAGATCAAGGCGGTGATGCAGGACCTGCAAATGCCCCGCCGTACCTTGAACGAGAAAATGCAGCGCCATGGGCTGGTGCGGGACGAATTCGTCAACGCGCCATAAGCGGAAACTCGCCTACATCTACGCACTGATGAGCGGAATCTTGCTTATATAGGTGAACCGCCTTTGCGCGCACGCCGTACTGAGTGCATCTCAACTTCTGCTCAACGCCATGATCCATACGGGTTCCACGTCAGCGTGCACCCGGATGAAGCAATCGCGCTTCGTTTTGGCACACCTTCTGCAAAAGCCCCTGCAAGCTGCGCCCTGCGCGCTTTCACAACAACAATGAGAAGGTGTCCCTGATGGATAACGCTACCTCCCTGCCTAACGGGGCGGCCGCAACGCCTGCCGCGCCAAGAACCACCGCCAGTCGCCTCAAATCGATCTTCAGCGGTTCGATCGGCAACATGGTCGAATGGTACGACTGGTACGTCTATGCAGCGTTCTCGCTGTATTTCGCCAAGGCTTTCTTCCCGGCCGGCGATTCCACGGCTCAACTGCTCAATACCGCTGCCATCTTTGCCGTGGGCTTTTTGATGCGCCCGATTGGTGGCTGGCTGATGGGCATGTATGCCGACCGCAAGGGGCGCAAGGCTGCACTGATGGCCTCGGTGCTGCTGATGTGCGCAGGCTCGCTGGTGATTGCCCTCACCCCCGGCTATGAAACCATCGGTGTAGCAGCGCCGGTCCTGCTGGTGGTCGCACGCTTGATGCAAGGGTTGTCGGTGGGGGGTGAATACGGCACCTCGGCCACCTACCTGAGCGAAATGGCGAGCAAGGAGCGTCGGGGCTTCTTCTCCAGCTTCCAGTACGTGACGCTGATCTCGGGCCAGCTCATCGCCCTGGCGGTCCTGATCGTTCTGCAACAGACGCTGACCACCGAGCAACTGTACGCCTGGGGCTGGCGTGTGCCGTTCGTGATCGGTGCCCTGTGTGCGGTGGTTGCCCTCTACCTGCGACGGGGCATGGAAGAAACCGCGTCGTTCACCAAGAAGGAGAAAGCCAAGGAAAGCCTGATGCGCACCTTGATGCGCCACCCCAAGGAACTGCTGACCGTGGTCGGCCTGACCATGGGCGGTACCCTGGCCTTCTACACCTACACCACCTACATGCAGAAATACCTGGTCAATACAGTCGGGATGAGCATCAGCGATTCGACCACCATCTCTGCCGCGACGCTGTTCCTGTTCATGTGCCTGCAACCTTTGGTGGGTGGGCTGTCGGACAAGATCGGCCGGCGCCCTATTCTGATTGCCTTTGGGGTGCTCGGTACGCTGTTCACGGTGCCGATCCTCAGCACCTTGCATACCATCCAAACCTGGTGGGGCGCGTTCTTCCTGATCATGGCGGCGTTGATCATCGTCAGCGGCTACACCTCGATCAACGCAGTGGTGAAGGCTGAACTGTTCCCGACCGAAATCCGTGCCCTGGGCGTTGGCTTGCCCTACGCCCTGACCGTGTCCATCTTCGGCGGTACGGCCGAATACGTGGCCCTGTGGTTCAAAAGCGCCGGCATGGAAAGCGGCTTCTACTGGTACGTCACAGGCTGCATCGCCTGCTCGCTGCTGGTGTATGCCACCATGAAGGACACCAAGCAGCATTCGCGGATCACCACTGACTAAGCCATCCCACGCTTATCACTGCTTCGGGCGCCTAGAGGGCGCCCGACTTCGTTTGGACACCCCGAGCCTGACGGGATTACCTAGGTGCCAGCCCTCCCCCTGCAAGCCCAGCTTGCACCTTCGCACCGCCCGCACTGGCACGACGTTCATCTGACGCGCTTGGCTTAATGGCCTATTAATCACACTCCGGCACATTGCATCCCTCAGCAACAGCGCCAGCACCTGCTCCGCGAAACCCGCCGATTGGCTACCTACAAATCCAGCTGCGCACCCCAAATAATCGAATAATCCGATCATTAAGTACGATTTTTAGCGCTTTTTAATCGTATTAATCGGCGTAACATTGAATTTATCGAAACAACCCACTACCTCTGGAGCATCCACATGAAAAGCAAACTCATCCTGACCCTCGCCCTTTGCGCATTTGCCGCAGGCGCATCCGCCGAGGACGGATTCGATCGCACCCATGCGCATACCTTCGCGGCGGCGCCCGCTCAAGCCACCGGCTATGCCGAGGATGGCTTTGACCGCACCGGTGGCCAGCGCTTCGCCGAAGACGGCTTCGACCGCACCGGCGGCCAGTGCTTCGCCGAAGACGGCTTCGACCGCACCGGCGGCCAGCGCTTCGCCGAAGACGGCTTCGACCGCACCGGCGGCCAGCGCTTCGCCGAAGACGGCTTCGACCGCACCGGCGGCCAGCGCTTCGCCGAAGACGGCTTCGACCGCACCAACGCTCATCGCATCAGCTGATAGCAACCATGCGTATCCAGCCCGGCTTTCGCCGGGCTCCAGCATTCCCAGTTGGCCTCAGCCTTGGCACACTGGTCGCCTCTCAAACCAGGAGGTGGGCCGGCAAGCCCAGCGCAGATGTATTACTACGAACCCGCCAAAGGCCATGGCCTGCCCCATGATCCGTTCAACGCCATCGTCGGCCCTCGCCCGATCGGCTGGATATCCTCGCAGGACCAGCAAGGCCGTCTGAATCTCGCGCCTTACAGCTTCTTCAACGCCTTCAACTACATTCCACCGATCATCGGTTTCTGCAGCGTCGGGCGCAAAGACAGCCTGAACAATATCGAGCAAACCGGTGAGTTCGTCTGGAACCTGGCCACCCGCCCTCTGGCCGATCAGATGAACCTGAGCTGCTCTGCTGTAGCGCCGGAGGTGAACGAGTTCGACCTCAGCGGTCTGACGGCCACACCCTCGAGCGTGGTGAAGGTGCCACGGGTAGGGGAAACCCCCGTGGCGTTCGAATGCAAGGTGACGCAGATCGTGCAACTGCAGCGCGCCGACCAGGCACTGGTACCCAGCTGGTTGATCCTGGGCGAGGTGGTGGCGGTGCACATCGCCGAGCGCCTGCTCAAGGACGGCATCTACGACACCGCGGCAGCCGAGCCCATCCTGCGTGGCGGTGGGCCGGCGGACTACTTCGAGCTGGGCAACCTGTTCAAGATGCCCAGGCCCAAAGCCTGATCACCAGATCAGCTCACCCGCCTCGCTGACCCCTTGCAGGCGTTGCAACTGGCCCGTGGCCGCCTCGTCGGCAGCCACGGCGCCCTTGAATACTTGCCCATCGAGCACCTTGTGAAAGCGCGGTGCGCCGCCCATGCCAATGGCCTTCACGGCAATGGCTGCGTGGTAGCCACCGCCTTCGGCCGGCACCATTGCCGACACGGCTTCGTACTGGGGAAACTCTCTACGTGCCATCTTTGCCATACGCCTTGTGAGTGAAACCGAGATGGTACCCACTGGCTCGTTGACGCGCCAATCACTGGCCTGGGCGCCCGCAGCACCGGCTCAGCCGAACGTGTGCAGATCCAGGCTGCTCACCACCTGGGCTTGCACCAACTCACCGAACACATTGAGCGTTGGCGAAGCGAAGTAACCATTCATCGCCTGCTGATCCTGCCAGCTACCGCTCAATAACCACAAGTCGTCATCGGCCTGCGAGCGCTGCACCGAAAAGCTCAGGCAACCCGGGGTATCCAGCGACGGCACCAACAGGTCGCGCAAGCGTGCGCCGAGTTCGGCCGAGCGCCCGCTGCTGGCCCGAATCAAGGCAAGGTGGGTGACCGGTTGTTGTAGCCTCATTGCACAATCTCCCTCAAGCAGTCCAATACCTGGCTTGCAAGGCTAGGGCCTGGGCGCGTCTGCGCGTTAGGCCATTACTGCACACCGATTGCCTGATTCTGCAACGCGGCAGGATCAGGCAATCGATCTGCAGTATTCGACTAGCTTCGACGATTGCCCAAACCTATGCTGCGTCGGTCAGCAGAGGAAAGCCCCATGCCCATCGCCCCGTCCCTAGATCCGCACCTGGAGGTTCAGCGCCAGGAGCTGGCCGACTTGATCGCTCGCCATGCAGGCGACCCCTATGGGCCGGCCTCAGCCATCGACAACCTTTTCCTGGTGCGCTACACCGAGAACATTCGTTCCGTACCCACCCTGGCGCAACCTGCGCTGTGCATTCTGGCCCAAGGCAGCAAGAGCTTGTTTCTCGGGGACGAACAGTACGCCTACGACCCGCTGCACTACATGGTGGTGTCGGTCACCTTGCCCCTGAGCGCGGTCAAGCTCGACGCCAGCCCGCAGAGCCCGAGCCTGGGTTTGCGCATGGACCTGGACCCTGCCGAGATCAGCCAGCTGATCGCCGACAGCGGTCCGATGCTGGTACCCAATCGCCCCTATGGGCGCGGCCTGTATGTGGAAAAAACCGACGGCGCGCTGCTCGATGCCTTGCTGCGTCTGCTGCGCCTGCTCGACACGCCACGCGACATCGCCATGCTGGCCCCGCTGGTGCGCAGAGAGATTTTCTACCGCCTGCTGCGCGGCCCGCAGGGCTATCGGCTGTACGAAATTGCCTTGGCCAATAGCCAGACCCACCGCGTGTGCCAGGCCATCAGCTGGCTCAACGACAACTATCAGCGGCCACTGCGCATCGAGGACCTGGCCCGCGAGGTCAACCTCAGTGTTTCTACCCTGCACCATCGTTTCAAGGCGGTAACTTCGATGAGCCCGCTGCAGTATCAGAAGCAACTGCGCTTGCAGGAAGCCCGGCGCCTGATGCTCAACGATGGCCTGGAGGCCGCTGTGGCGGCCTATCGGGTGGGTTACGAGAGCCCTTCGCAATTCAGCCGTGAGTACAGCCGCCTCTACGGCGCCCCGCCTATTCGTGACATGGCCCGGCTGCGGTCAAGCGCGGTGTAGCGACAACGAGATCACCGCAGCGCTGCATAGCGTAACGCGCACAGTCACTGAAGCGGCCATTGCATCTCGCCCTTGGCCACCTTGGCGCTGAGCTCAAGCGCACTCTGATCGCCCAACCCCGGATAGTGTCGTTTCATGGCCTCGACCAGCGCCGCCGCATCCCTTGCCACTCGCGCCTGCGCCTCGAAGGTGCGGATGTAATCGGCGGTAAAGCCAACGGACTGCGGTGAGTAATCACTGGCACCGACAAAGTGGCCGGGCACCACGGTTTGCGGCGCAAGTGCCTGGATGTCCGCCAGGGTTTGCAGCCAATGGGCACGCGAGGGTGCCGATTGTGTGTCGGCCATCCACACATGAATGTTCTGCGAAACCACGACGCCGCCAACCACTGCCTTGATCGAAGGTATCCAGACAAAGCTGCGGTCTGGCTGCGGTCCTTCGAGGCCGCGCACCTCCAGCACTTGGTCCTCGAGCAGCAGACGGTTGCCTGCCAGCGCCTTGGGCAGCACCAGCCGTTCAGGTTTGTCCGCCCCCATTTCAGGCCCCCAGTACGCCAGTTTGGCCTCCATGGTGTTGCGGATGTGTTCGACAGTGGCGGCCGAGGCCACTACCTCGGCGTCCGGGAACGCCTGGGTCAGGGTTGCCAGGCCGAAGTAGTAATCGGGGTCGCCCTGGCTGATGTAGATCGTCGTCAGGCGCTTGCCAATGGCGCGCAGTCGCTGCACCAGTTGCCGGGCGTGGTCATTGCCAAATTGTGCATCGATCAACAAGGCGTCACGTTGACCGCTTACGATCACGGAGCTGACTGCGAACGGCGCATCGGCGCCAGGGTTGTAGACGTCCAGTTGCAGGGGAGCGGCTGCCAGCAGTGGGGCGGCACAGGCCAGGCATCCGAGCACCAGGCCACGCAAGGGAGAAAGCAGTGTCATCGCAGGCATCCGTCAGAATGGGAATGCCTGGGAGCTTAAGGGGCGATACCCTGCAGAAAAATGCCATGCTTGCACATGGTTTGTTTCTAAAATCGGGCAAATGATGGATCGTCTAACCGCTATGCGCGTTTTCGTCACGGTCGTGGACCTTGGCAGTCAGTCGGCGGCGGCCGAGCACCTGCTGCTCTCGCGGCCCGTGATCTCTCGGTACCTGGCACAGCTTGAAGCGTGGGTGGGGGCGCGGTTGATGCAGCGCACCACGCGCCGGCTCAGCCTCACTGCCGCGGGCCAGGACATCCTGCCGCGCTGCAGGCAATTGCTGGAGCTGGCCAGCGAACTGCAGGGGGCCGTACAACAGCAAGACCAGACACCGCGAGGGACATTGCGTATCAGCGTCAGTACGTCATTTGGACAGGCGCAGCTGGCCGATGCCGTGGCCGCCTACGTGCGCCAGTACCCCTTGGTAAAAGTCGATCTGCAGATGCTCGATCGCACCGTGAACCTGGTGGACGAACGCATCGACCTGGCCATCCGCAACAGCAATGACCTGGACCCCAGCCTGGTTGCCCGCCGCCTGAGCGTATGCCGCTCGGTGATCTGCGCCGCGCCCGCCTACCTGGCCGAACACGGCACGCCCGAGCGGGTCGAGGACCTGGCGCACCACAATTGCCTGACACACAGCTATTACGGCAATGGCGTGTGGCAATTCGAGGTCGACGGCCAACCGGTTGCGGTGCCGGTCAAGGGCAACATCAGTGCCAACGAATCCCTGACTTTGCAAAGGGCCGTAGCAGCAGGGGCCGGCATCGCCTTGCTCCCGTCCTACCAGGCGGCCGCCGCCCTGCGCAGCGCAGAACTGGTGCGCCTGCTTCCCGAGGCCAGGCCGCAGGCCCTGGACCTGACGGCGGTCTATACCTCGCGCAAGCACATGCCGGCGACCTTGCGCACCCTGCTGGACTTTCTCGTCCAGCGCTTTGAGGAGGAACCGGCCTGGGACCGGGACCTGTAAGCGCCCGCTTACTCTTCGACGCTCATGTATTCCTTGGCCCAGCGGATGTAGTCCTCGGGCTGGGTGTAGGTATGCGAAAGCTCGGTGGCGCTCAAGTTATCGGACTTGTGCTGCTGGCCACGCTGCTGGCGCAGGCAGTCGTACGTCGCCTTGATGGCGGCGAAGTAAGCCGCGTGACCGTCGACGGCGATGCGCACGCCAAGGCTTGCCAGGCGCTCGTCGTCGTGCAGGTTGGGATTACCGTAGGTCACCAGCATCAAGGGTACGGTCAGGTGGCTGGCGATCTGTTCGAGCTGGTCGAAGTCCTTCACCCCTACCATGCAGATGCCGTCAGCACCCGCTTTCTGGTAGCTCTGGGTCCGCACGATCACTTCCTCGGTGCTCAGCACGCCAGCGTTGGTACGGGCGATGATCGACAGGGACGAATCGACGCGCGCCTCAAGCCCCGCGCGAATTTTGCCCACGCCTTCTTCTACCGATATCAGGTCGGTGGACTTGCGGCCGAACTGGGCCGGCAAGAGCGTATCTTCGATCGTCAACGCCGCCACACCGGCGCGCTCCAGCTCCGTGACCGTGCGCATCACGTTAAGCGCATTGCCGTATCCGTGGTCAGCGTCTGCCAGTACCGGCAATTGGGCTACGCGACCAATTCGCGTGGCCTGCTCGACGAATTCGCTGAGTGTGATCAGGGCAAAATCCGGCGCAGCCAGTACCTGCAACGATGCCACCGACCCTCCAAGGATGCCGACCTCAAAACCCAGGTCTGCGGCAATACGCGCAGACATGGGGTCGAACACCGAGGCGGTGTGGTAGCAAGAACCTGAAGCGAGCAGCTCGCGGAAGGCAATACGCAGATCTTGGTGGGAAGCCTTGGGCATGATCACTCCGCAATTGTAGAAATTTCTGAACGGTAACTACCGGCCTCTGTATCAGGCGTACCTGCACAATTCATGGACCACTCAATTCGGGGTCATGCTCCACATGCAGGCAGAGGAATAAAGGTGTAGGAGCCAGGGGAATCCGATTAACCCCCGAGAGGTCGCACCAAGCTGGTGCAAACAGGGGTTTAGAGCGGGATTGGCATACCAAAGATATCACGGGGCCAGCCTTTGCTGGATGAATGCTCTGATGCCGATCGTGCATAGGCAATGCCCAGAGTACATAGGAAGCTACGTAACTCAGGTTACACTGCCATGCTTTAACTGCTCAAAAACAAGGAATTGCCGTGCCCCCTGCCCTGCCCGCGATTGCCCTGCGCCAGATCCTGACCGCCTTGATGCTGGCCATCTTTCTCGGCGCGCTGGATCAAACCATCGTGGCAGTGTCATTGCCTGCGATTTCCGCGCAGTTCAACGATGTCGGTCTGCTGGCCTGGGTCATTTCCGGCTATATGGTAGCCATGACCGTGGCCGTGCCGATCTACGGAAAGCTGGGCGATCTCTATGGAAGGCGTCGCATGATCCTGACCGGGATTGGCGTGTTCACCGTCGCCTCGATCGGCTGTGCGCTGGCTCAGGACATGCCGCAACTGGTCCTGGCCAGAGTGCTGCAAGGCATCGGCGCCGGCGGCATGGTATCGGTGAGCCAGGCGATCATCGGCGACTTCGTGCCCCCGCGCGAACGTGGGCGTTATCAGGGCTATTTCAGCAGCATGTATGCCCTGGCCAGCGTGGCGGGGCCGGTACTGGGCGGCTGGCTGACCGAGTACCTGTCCTGGCGCTGGGTGTTCTGGATCAACCTGCCGCTGGGCATCGCCGCGCTGTGGGCTATCCAGCGCGCTCTGGCCGGTCTGCCCGTGCAGCATCGGCCCGCACAAGTGGATTACCCGGGCGCGCTGCTGCTGATCGTGGGGCTGGGCAGCCTGCTGCTCGGCATCACCCTGGTCGGCCAGGGGCAGGCCTGGACGGCCCCCAGCGTGCTGGGCCTGTTCACCTGCACCGTGGTCGCCATGGCCATGTTCATCCTCCAGGAGCGTCGCTGCGACGAGCCACTGCTGCCGTTGAAGCTATTCAATAATCGCGCCGCGGTGCTGTGCTGGGGGGTGATTTTCTTCGCCAGTTTCCAGGCCATTTCCCTGACCATGCTGATGCCCTTGCGCTACCAAGGCCTCACCGGTGCCGGTGCCGACAGCGCCGCCTTGCATCTGCTGCCGTTGGCCATGGGGCTACCCATCGGTGCTTTTACCGCAGGACGACTGACAACGCGGCTTGGCCGCTACAAGCCGCAGATCCTGGTGGGCGCCCTGCTGATGCCCGTGTCTATCTTGGCCTTGGCGATCACCCCGCCACAGGCCGGACTGGCCAGTGCACTGTTCATGCTGCTGACAGGAATCGCGTGCGGGATGCAGTTCCCGACGTCACTGGTAGGCACACAGAATGCCGTGCAGATCCAGGACATGGGGGTCGCCACCAGCACCACCAACCTGTTTCGGTCCCTCGGTGGCGCCATGGGCGTGGCGTGCATGTCGAGCCTGTTGCTGGCCTTGCTGCACCAAGGCGGGCTGGCGTTGCTGGACAATCCGCTGATAGGGACTTTCAAGGCCAACCCGGTGAGCCCCGAACTGCAGGCACACCTGGCGGTCACGTTCCGGCATCTGTTGATGGCCAGCGCAGGGGTTGGCGTCATTGCACTGGTGGTGGCGGTGTTGCTGCCTGATCGGCCACTGCGCGGGCACTGAGGTGGCACGCAGGTAGGCTCAGGTGCGGATCACTGGCCCGTCCCCTGAGAATCAAGCCCTCACAAACCTTCACAAAGTCTCATTTGCGCATCGCCGGGCTCAAGCGCAGCATATCCAGCCCGGCGTCGACCCATTTCTCGGCGTTGCCCAGCAGGTCCACGCTGTCGGGCAGCAACAGCCAACGCCTGATCAACCCGTCGACGTAGGAAAACATGGCCACCGCGGCCCGCTCCACATCCAGCTCCACCGGCAGTTGGCCGCGGCGCACGGCATTGGCCAAGGCCAGGGTAATGCCTGTATGGCAGTCCACTACCGCCACCTGGCGCTGCTGGCGGATTTCGCACATGTCATCGGTGAACTCGCACTTGTGATGCAGAATCTCATTGATACGGCGTGTCCTGGCGTCGAGCACCAGGTCGTTGAACACTTGCAGCAGCAATTTGCGCATGCAGTCGAGCGGGTCGAGTTCGTCTTCGCTTTCGCTGGCGCGTGCAAGATGGTCATGGGTTTCATGCAGGCTGTCGAGCAGTGCCTGCACCAGTTCGGCTTTGTTATTGAAGTGCCAGTAGATTGCACCTCGCGTGACGCCCGCCTGTTCGGCGATGTCCGCGAGGGTGGTTCGCGCAACCCCGCGCTTGTAGAAAGCCCTTTCCGCCGCCTGGATGATCTGGGCGCGGGTTTCCTGGGCTTCCTCTTTGGTTCGACGGACCATGGCAGTACAACCTCATCTGGCCCGAACGCGGCGACGCGTGCGGGAAGGCTCCGGGGCGCCTCTTGGGGGCACCTGGCGGATCAAGCTAATCAAGGGCTGTGGCGGTAGCCATGGACAACCCGGCGGTATTTACAAACAACCATGAATGTAAGTATATTCCTTAGCAAGCTATTTATCCACCGGATAGCCATTTATCCAGATCAAGACATTCCATTACTCTTGAGCGTCTCCCTGCTCCTGCGATCCGAGGATTCTCATGCAATTCAAGCCAGCCGTTACCGCCCTGGTTTCAGCCGTAGCCCTCGCAACCCTGCTCAGTGGCTGCAATAAAGAAGACCAAGCCGCGCAGCAGCAGCAACAGCAGCAGCAGGCGCCTCAAGTCGGTGTAGTGACCCTACAGCCGCAAGCCTTCACCTTGACCACCGAGCTGCCGGGCCGCACCAATGCCTACCGGATCGCCGAAGTTCGTCCACAGGTCAACGGGATCATCCTCAAGCGCCTGTTCAAGGAAGGCAGCGAGGTCAAGCAGGGCCAGCAGCTGTATCAGATCGACCCGGCCGTGTATGAAGCCAACCTGAGCAAGGCCCAGGCGGACCTGCAGGCTACCCGCTCTCTGGCTGATCGCTACAAGCAGCTAATCGAGGAGCAGGCGGTTTCCCGGCAGGAATACGACGACGCCAATGCCAAGCGCCTGCAAGCCGAGGCCTCGCTCAAGAGTGCGCAGATCGACCTGCGCTACACCAAGGTCCTGGCCCCCATCAGTGGCCGCATCGGTCGTTCGGCGGTAACCGAAGGTGCGCTGGTCAACAGCGGCCAGACCAATGCCATGGCCACCATCCAGCAACTGGACCCGATCTACGTGGACGTGACCCAATCCACCGCCGAGCTGCTCAAGCTGCGGCGCGAGCTGGAAAGCGGCCAACTGCAGCGCGCCGGCGACAACGCAGCGTCCGTGCAACTGGTGCTCGAAGACGGCACCCTGTACAAGCAGGAAGGCCGCCTGGAGTTCTCCGAAGTGGCCGTGGACGAAACCACCGGCTCGGTCACCCTGCGTGCCATTTTCCCCAACCCTGACCACACGTTGCTGCCTGGCATGTTCGTGCATGCACGGCTCAAGGCCGGCGTGAACGCCAACGCCATCCTGGCACCGCAGCAGGGCGTGACGCGCGACCTCAAGGGCGCCCCTACCGCGCTGGTGGTCAACAAGGACAACAAGGTCGAACTGCGCCAGCTCAAGGCCAGCCGGACCGTGGGCAGCGACTGGCTGATCGAGGAAGGCCTCAACCCAGGCGACCGCCTGATCACCGAAGGCTTGCAGTACGTGCGGCCAGGCGCCGAGGTCAAGGTCAGCGAAGCCACCAACGTCAAGAAGCCGGACAGCCCGAACCAGGGCAACGCAGCGAAAGCAGACGCCAAAGCGGAGTAAACCATGTCGAAGTTCTTTATTGATCGCCCGATCTTCGCCTGGGTGATCGCCTTGGTGATCATGCTGGTCGGCGCCTTGTCGATCCTGAAGTTGCCGATCAACCAGTACCCCAGCATTGCCCCACCGGCCATCGCCATTGCCGTGACCTACCCGGGCGCTTCGGCGCAAACCGTGCAGGACACCGTGGTGCAGGTGATCGAGCAGCAGCTCAACGGTATCGACAACCTGCGCTATGTGTCGTCGGAAAGTAACTCCGATGGCAGCATGACCATTACCGCCACCTTCGAGCAGGGTACCAACCCCGACACCGCCCAGGTTCAGGTGCAGAACAAGCTCAACCTGGCCACCCCCCTGCTGCCGCAGGAAGTGCAGCAACAGGGTATCCGCGTCACCAAGGCCGTGAAGAACTTCCTGATGGTGATCGGCCTGGTATCCGAAGACGGCAGCATGACCAAGGACGACCTGGCCAACTACATCGTCTCCAACATGCAGGACCCGATCTCGCGGACGGCCGGTGTGGGTGACTTCCAGGTGTTCGGCGCCCAGTACGCCATGCGCATCTGGCTCGATCCGGCCAAGTTGAACAAGTTCCAACTCACCCCGGTGGACGTCAAGACCGCCGTGGCAGCCCAGAACGTACAGGTGTCCTCCGGCCAGCTCGGCGGCCTGCCTGCCATGCCTGGGACGCAGCTCAACGCCACCATCATCGGCAAGACCCGCCTGCAGACTGCCGAGCAGTTCGAGAAGATCCTGCTCAAGGTCAACAACGATGGCTCCCAGGTCCGCCTGGGTGATGTCGCCCAGGTCAGCCTGGGCGGCGAGAACTACGCCGTCAGCGCCCAGTTCAACGGTAAGCCCGCCTCGGGCCTGGCCGTCAAGCTGGCCACGGGCGCCAACGCACTGGACACGGCCAAGGCCTTGCGCCAGACCATTGCCGACCTGGAGCCGTTCTTCCCGCCAGGGGTCAAGGCGGTATTCCCGTATGACACCACGCCGGTGGTCACCGAATCGATCAGCGGGGTTATCCATACCCTGATCGAAGCCGTCGTGCTGGTGTTCCTGGTGATGTACCTGTTCCTGCAGAACTTCCGCGCCACCGTCATCACCACCATGACCGTACCGGTGGTATTGCTGGGCACATTCGGCATCCTTGCCGCCGCTGGTTTCAGCATCAACACCCTGACCATGTTCGCCATGGTGCTGGCCATCGGCCTGCTGGTGGACGATGCCATCGTGGTGGTGGAAAACGTCGAGCGGGTGATGTCCGAAGAAGGGCTGCCACCCAAGGAGGCCACCAAGCGCTCCATGGAGCAGATCCAGGGCGCGCTGGTGGGTATCGCCCTGGTGTTGTCGGCCGTATTGCTGCCCATGGCGTTCTTCGGCGGCTCCACCGGTGTGATCTACCGTCAGTTCTCCATCACCATCGTCTCGGCCATGGGCCTGTCGGTGCTGGTGGCGCTGGTCTTCACCCCGGCGCTGTGCGCCACCATGCTCAAACCTTTGAAAAAGGGCCAGCACCATGAGGCCAAGGGCGGGTTCTTCGGTTGGTTCAACCGCAACTTCGATCGCACCGTCAACGGTTACGAGCGCAGCGTGGGGGCCATCCTGCGCAACAAGATTCCGTTCCTCTTGGCCTATGCCCTGATCGTGGCTGGCATGATTTTCCTGTTCACCCGCATTCCGACTGCGTTCCTGCCCGAGGAAGACCAGGGTGTACTGTTTGCCCAGGTCCAGACGCCGGCCGGTTCCAGTGCCGAGCGTACCCAGGCTGTGGTCGACCAGATGCGCGAATACCTGCTCAAGGACGAAGCCGACACGGTGTCCTCGGTGTTCACCGTCAACGGCTTCAACTTCGCCGGCCGCGGCCAGAGCTCGGGCATGGCGTTCATCATGCTCAAGCCCTGGGGTGAGCGTACGGCGGAAAATAGCGTATTCGGTCTCGCTCAGCGGGCGCAGCAGCACTTCTTCAGCTTCCGCGACGCCATGGTCTTCGCGTTCGCCCCGCCAGCGGTGCTCGAGCTGGGTAACGCCACCGGCTTCGACGTATTCCTGCAAGACCGCGGCGGTGTCGGCCATGCCAAGCTGATGGAGGCTCGCAACCAGTTCCTGGCCAAGGCTTCGCAGAGCAAGGTGCTCAGCGGTGTACGCCCCAACGGCCTGAACGACGAGCCGCAGTACCAGCTGACCATCGATGACGAGCGTGCCAGCGCCCTGGGCGTGACCATCTCGGACATCAACAACACCCTGTCGATTGCCTTCGGTGCCAGCTACGTCAACGACTTCATCGACCGCGGCCGGGTCAAGAAGGTCTACATCCAGGGCGAAGCCAATGCCCGGATGAGCCCGGAAGACCTGCAGAAGTGGTATGTGCGCAACGCCGACGGCGAAATGGTGCCGTTCTCGTCCTTCACCAAAGGTGAATGGACCTACGGCTCGCCCAAGCTTTCGCGTTACAACGGCGTGGAAGCCATGGAAATCCTCGGTGCCCCTGCACCTGGCTACAGTACCGGTGAGGCCATGGCCGAGGTCGAGCGCATCGCGGGTGAACTGCCAAGCGGCGTAGGGTTCTCCTGGACGGGCATGTCCTACGAGGAGAAGCTCTCCGGTTCGCAAATGCCGGCCCTGTTCGCCCTGTCGCTGCTGTTCGTGTTCCTGTGCCTGGCAGCGCTGTACGAAAGCTGGTCGATCCCGATCGCCGTGGTGCTGGTGGTGCCACTGGGCATCATTGGTGCGTTGATCGCTACCAGCCTGCGCGGGCTGTCCAATGACGTGTACTTCCTGGTCGGCCTTTTGACCACCATCGGCCTGGCGGCCAAGAACGCCATTCTGATCGTCGAGTTCGCCAAGGAATTGCACGAGCAGGGCCGCAGCCTGTACGACGCGGCGATCGAGGCGTGCCGCATGCGTTTGCGTCCGATCATCATGACCTCGCTGGCCTTCATCCTCGGCGTGGTACCGTTGACCATCGCCAGCGGCGCCGGCGCCGGCAGCCAGCACGCCATTGGTACCGGCGTGATCGGCGGCATGATCAGTGCGACCGTACTGGCCATCTTCTGGGTACCGTTGTTCTTCGTCGCAGTGTCGTCGCTGTTCGGCAGCAAAGAGCCGAAAAAAGATGACACCCCTGAAACTCCACGTTATGAGGCTGGGCAATGACCAAGTCTTTGTTGTCCCTGGCAGTCACCGCTTTGATTCTCGGCGGCTGCTCGCTGATCCCCGACTACCAGACCCCGGAAGCACCGGTGGCTGCCCAGTGGCCGCAAGGCCCGGCCTACTCGCCTACCCAATCGGCGGACGTCGCTGCCGCCGAACAGGGCTGGCGGCAGTTCTTCAACGACCCGGCGCTGCAGCAACTGATCCAGACCGCACTGGTCAACAACCGGGACCTGCGCGTCGCGGCGCTGAACATCGACGCCTACCGCGCTCAGTACCGCATCCAGCGTGCGGACCTGTTCCCGGCGGTATCGGCCAACGGCAGCGGCAGCCGCCAGCGCATCCCGGCGAACATGTCGCAGACGGGCCAGTCGGACATCACCAGCCAGTATTCGGCGACCCTGGGCGTCAGTGCCTATGAACTCGACCTGTTCGGCCGCGTGCGCAGCCTGTCGGAGCAGGCGCTGGAGACCTACCTGTCCAGCGAGCAGGCGCGTCGCTCCACCCAGATCAGCCTGGTAGCGAGCGTGGCAAACGCCTACTACACCTGGCAGGCCGACCAGGCGCTGTTCAAGCTGACCGAGGAAACCCTGAAGAACTATCAGGAAAGCTACAACCTCACCCGCCGCAGCAACGAGGTGGGCGTGGCGTCGGCGCTGGACCTGAGCCAGGCCCGCACGGCTGTCGAAGGTGCCCGGGTCAAGTACTCGCAGTACCAGCGCCTGGTTGCCCAGGACGTGAACAGCCTGACCGTCCTGCTGGGTACCAGCATCCCCACCAACCTGCCTGAGCCGCTGCGCCTGGATGCCGATCAGCTGGCCGAGGTACCGGCGGGCCTGCCGTCGGACCTGTTGCAGCGCCGCCCTGACATCCAGGAGGCCGAGCACCTGCTCAAGGCGGCCAACGCCAACATCGGCGCTGCCCGCGCGGCCTTCTTCCCCAGCATCAGCCTCACGGCCAATGCAGGCACCTTGAGCACTGACATGGACGGGCTGTTCAAGGGGGGGTCGGGCACCTGGCTGTTCCAGCCGCAGATCAACCTGCCGATCTTCACCGCCGGGAGCCTGAAAGCGAGCCTGGATTACGCCAAAATCCAGAAGGACATCAACGTCGCCCGCTACGAGAAGTCCATTCAAACTGCGTTCCAGGAAGTGTCCGACGGGCTGGCCGCGCGCAAGACCTTCGAGGAGCAATTGCAGGCCCAGCAAGACCTGGTGCAAGCCAACCAGGACTACTACCGCCTGGCCGAGCGTCGTTACCGTATCGGCATCGACAGCAACCTGACCTTCCTCGACGCCCAGCGCAACCTGTTCAGTGCGCAGCAGGCGCTGATCGGTGACCGCCTTTCGCAGTTGACCAGCGAGGTCAACCTGTACAAGGCGCTCGGTGGTGGCTGGTACGAGCGCACCGGACAGGCCAGCCAACAGGCTTCGGTACAGACGCCCCGCGGCTGATACCCGCCCGCTTGCTCACCACCGGCCAGGCCCCAACAGACGCGGTGGGTGGTGAGCAAGGCGCGGCCTTGGCATTCGCCAGGCTGATGATGATGGTGACCACAGCTATCCTGAGCTATATCGGGCACACCCCGGCAAGCCCACCAGGAGGCAGCACCATGAACACCCTCGCCGAGCACCTGATCCGTTACGCGGGCTATCACCGCGACCCACGCAATATCGTCACCCATTTCGTCGGCATACCCTTGATCGTCCTGTCCGTGGCCATTCTGTTGTCGCGGCCAGGCGTGTCCCTGGGCGGCATCTGGTTATCCCCTGCCCTGTTTGTCTCGGCGGCGGCTACCTGGTTCTACCTGCGTCTTGAGCTTCGCTTCGGGCTGGTGATGGGCGTCCTGCTGGGCCTGTGTCTGTGGCTGGGTCACCTGCTGGCGGTGCAGACCACGGCGCTGTGGCTGTCGATAGGCGTGGGGGCGTTCGTGGTGGGCTGGATCATTCAGTTCGTCGGTCACCACTACGAGGGGCGCAAGCCAGCGTTCGTCGATGACATCAGCGGCTTGATCATCGGGCCGCTGTTCGTGGTGGCCGAGGCGGCGTTCCTGATGGGCCTGTGCCCTTCGCTCAAGCGTCAGGTCGAGCGCGCCGCCGGCCCCGTGGCGGTGCGTAAGGCCATGCGACACTGACATCGCCGGCAGGCCGTCCCGTTACAGCAGACGGCCCACCGAGCCTGACGTCCTGTGTCGGCCCTCAATGATCGTGGTGCAGGTACTTGGCTTGTTTTGGCAAGCGCAGGCTGAACAGGAAGGCAACGGCCATCATTGCCGTCACGTACCAGTAGAACGTGTTCTCCATGCCCAGGGTTTTGAGGCCCAAAGCCACGTACTCCGCTGACCCGCCAAACATGGCGTTGGCCACCGCATACGCAAGCCCCACGCCCAATGCCCGTACCTGGGGTGGGAACATCTCGGCCTTCACCAGGCCGCTGATGGAGGTGTAGAAGCTGACGATGCACAGCGCCAGGCTCACCAGCACGAACGCCATGAATGGGCTGCTGACCGTCTTGAGCGCCATGAGCAATGGCACCGTGAACACCGTGCCCAGCGCGCCGAACAGCAGCATGGAGTTACGCCGGCCAATGCGGTCGGACAACATGCCGAAGAACGGCTGCATCACCATGAACAGGAACAGCGCCCCAGTCATTGCGTAGCTGGCGTGCTTGGCGGTCATGCCGGCCGTGTTGACCAGGTACTTCTGCATGTAGGTGGTAAAGGTGTAGAAGATCAGCGAGCCGCCGGCGGTATAGCCCAGCACCGTGATGAAGGCCGCCAGGTGATTGCCGAACAGACCGCGAATACTCCCGGCGTCCTTGTCCTGGCGCGTCTCTGCGCTGCTGGTTTCGTGCAGCGAGCGGCGCAGCATCAAGGAGATAACGGCAGCGACCGCACCGACCACGAAAGGAATTCGCCAGCCCCAGGCGCGCAGCTCGTCTTCGGTCAGTAACTGCTGCAGGATCACCACCACCAATACTGCCAGCAACTGGCCGCCAATCAAGGTCACGTACTGGAACGATGCAAAGAAGCCCCGCTGGCCACGCAGAGCCACTTCGCTCATGTAGGTCGCCGTGGTGCCGTATTCGCCACCCACCGACAGGCCTTGAATCAAGCGCGCCAGCAGCAGCAATGCCGGGGCCCAGGTACCAATGCTGACGTAGGTGGGCAGGCACGCGATGGCCAAGGACCCGAAGCACATCATCAGTACCGAGATCATCAGTGAGTTCTTGCGACCGTGGCGGTCGGCCAGGCGTCCAAAGATCCAGCCGCCGATAGGCCGCATCAGAAAGCCTGCGGCAAACACGCCGGCGGTGTTGAGCAGCTGCACGGTCGGGTCATCGGAGGGGAAGAACGCCGGGGCAAAATAAATGGCGCAGAAGGCGTAGACATAGAAGTCGAACCATTCCACCAGGTTGCCTGAAGAGGCGCCGACGATGGCGAAGATGCGTTTGCTACGCTCCTCGCCGGTGTAGTGAGGGGTGGTCATGTCAGTCGTGCTCCTGGAGGATACAAGGTAAGTCTAGACATACCTGGTTACACAGTCGTTCCGCGTGGTGTGCAATCCGGCGCAGCGAGGCGGTGGAGGCTGCCCTGATCCCTGAGGCACCTGCGGGCTGGTTTCGTCAAAGGCGTTCAATTGCCAGCGCCAGCCCTTGGCCGACACCTACGCACATCGTGGCCAAGCCTTTGCGCCCGCCTGTGCGCTCAAGGTGGTGCAGCGCCGTCAGCACCAGGCGCGCACCGCTCATGCCCAATGGGTGGCCCAGGGCGATGGCCCCGCCGTTGGGATTGACCTGGGGCGCATCGTCCGCCACCCCCAGCCCGCGAAGAACGGCCAGCCCTTGGCTGGCGAAGGCTTCGTTGAGTTCGATGACATCGAAGGCGCTGATGGAAATGCCCAGTCGCTCGATCAGCTTGCGCACCGCAGGCACCGGCCCGATGCCCATGACCCGCGGGGCTACCCCCGCACTGGCCATGCCCAGCACCTTGGCGCGAGCGGTCAGGCCATGGGTGTGCACGGCCTCGGCAGATGCCAGGATCATCGCTGCCGCGCCATCGTTGACCCCCGATGCATTGCCCGCCGTGACCGTTTTGCCCACGCCATTGACGGGGTTGAGCTTGGCCAAGGCCTCAAGGGTGGTATTGGGCCGCAAGTGCTCATCATGCTCTACCCAGGTCTCACCCTTTTTATGCGCGATGCACACCGGCACGATTTCCTCGGCGAAGAACCCGGCAGCTTGCGCCGCTGCGGCCTTGTGCTGACTGCGCAAGGCAAACGCATCCTGGTCGGCGCGGGAGATACCGTAGTCGTCAGCCACGTTGTCGGCCGTTTGCGGCATGGCATCCACACCGTATTGCGCTTTCATGAGCGGGTTGACGAAACGCCAGCCAATGGTGGTGTCTTCAAGTTGCATGCTGCGTGAATAAGCGCTTTGTGCCTTGCCCATGACAAATGGCGCACGCGACATCGACTCCACGCCGCCCGCGATGGCCAGCTCCATCTCGCCGCAGGCGATGGCGCGGAACGCCGCGCCAACGGCCTCCATGCCTGAAGCGCACAAGCGGTTGAGGGTGACGCCCGGCACGCATTCCGGCAGCCCGGCCAGCAGCAGCGCCATGCGCGCCACGTTCCGGTTGTCTTCGCCGGCCTGGTTGGCACAGCCGTAAAACACCTCGTCCAGTTGCGTCCAGTCCACACTGGAGTTGCGTGCGATCAGCGCCCTGAGTGGTACCGCCGCCAGATCGTCAGCCCGTATGCCGGCCAAGGCACCGCCGAATCGGCCAATGGGCGTACGAACGGCATCACAGATATACACCTCGCGCATCTTGCCTCTCCTGCAATGGCCATGGGCGCCGGGGACAGAGGCACAATCGGTTACTGCAACTGTCCGCCGAATGGGCATCAGGTTAGGGACAAAGGCGGATCCACCACAATTGGCTCAAGACTGAAATGGGCGATTATCGAACGCTTTTGTCAGGTAGGCTGGGCCGATAATCCGCAGGCAAGCATGCGTTCTCAACCAAACAGCTGATGGCTCAACTCCTGGCTAGCCTCCAGCAGAACAGGAAGAAACCGTTGTTCCAGTTCACTGCGCGGCACACGCCCGACGTGAGTACTGACGTTCAACGCCGCCAGCACCTGGCCTGAGGCGTCGTAGACGGGCACGGCAACCGAGCGCAGCCCCTGTTCGAGTTCCTGGTCGACCACGCACCATCCCTGGCTACGCACTTGCTCGATGCAGGCGAACAGCGACGGGGCGTCGTGCAGGGTACGGCTGGTGCGCGCCTTGAGGTCGGCGCGGTCGAAGTATTCGCGCAGGCTGGTGTCGTCCATGGCCGCCAGGAGGATGCGGCCCATGGACGTGCAATACGCCGGGAGGCGCCCACCGACAGACAAGTCCACCGAGATCAGGCGCTCTACTGTCGCCGAGCGGGCGATGTACAGAATATCGTCCCCTTCGAGGGTCGCCATGTTGGCCGCTTCGTGCAACTGGTCGCTGATTCGGTCCAGGTAAGGCTGCGCGGAAATGGCCAGGGGTGTCGATGACAGGTACGCATGGCCGAGCGTAAGCACTTTGGGCAGTAAGGAGTAGGTACGCCCGTCGGTGGTCGCGTACCCCAGCTTCATCAGGGTATGCAGGCACCGGCGCACGGCTGCCCGGGGGATTTCAGTGCGGTGGCTGATTTGCGCGATGGTCAGGTGCCGCTTGCGTTCCTGAAATGCCTGGATGACGGCAAGCCCGCGCGCTAAGGAGGTCATGAAGTCAGGATCGCCGGTGAACGCCTGAATGCGCTTGGCCGGTGATGCCACGATCGGCGGGGCCAGGGCTGGCGCCGGGCTGCGCGCTGTTTCGGGCAGGCCACCGTCACGGGCTGTTTTAACGTCCTTCATCGCACACCTCAAAAAAATCGCCGACTTGTGCGATTATCGAACAACCGGCCGATAATCGCAATTGACCGGCGACACGTTTGCTTATACCTTTCCAGTGCCACTTGTGGCTTCTTTGGAGAGACTGGTCAGGTACCCACCGTAGAAGTCCCAGGCAACGGCCCTGCCAATTGGTGGGGCCGTTTTGTTTGTGCGACTCGCATCGTTGGGTATCGAACTTTCATACGTTGAGGTTTTCTTAATTTCGACATGTGTTTGATTGCCCATCGCGCCAATCCCATCGCGCTAGCCTTGTTCGCGTGTTGATATACTCCGATCGTCTTGTTGGACGACTCGCCGATGTAGATCCCGCTGGCATGTTAACGTGTCGATACCGCATAACGGTTACGCCGACAGGGCGGTCCTCTTTTCAAATCAATTCAGGTACTGCATGTGACAAAAGAAGAATTGCGCGCAGAACTCGAGCGCCAGGCCGAGCGTTTCAAGGATGTGTATGGCGGCGAAGTGACCACCTATGCGGCGCAGCCGGAACCGGAACGCAAACCATGGCGTAAACGTGCCAATATGCGCGACCAGGCATTCAGTCAGGAGCTGGAACGCATGGAGAAGGAATTGCGCAGCGCCGCACCCTGAGTGCTTTGCCCAGTCGTCAAGTTGCGCAAGGGGTGCCCAAAGCGCCTGACTGCTCTGGCGCAGTGGTTGTAACGGAATTTCACAAATTTCATACAGCCGTTTAAAACGACAAAGGCATCACCTTTTCGCGTATTTTGTTGATTTTTCGCTGACGTTGAATGCATTTGCCTTAGATGATGCCGGCCCACCTGCGGCTGCGAATGGCGTTTTCTGACCTGCGCGACATGATCAGCGGCTGCGGTGGGTGCATCGATTGCCAACGTTTTCTGGCATAATCCGGCCCCCCTACGACCGCCAGACAACCTTCATGATCGATTTATTCAGCGGACTGGATGCCTGGGTATTGGTGAGCCTGCTGCTCGCCTTGACCTTCGTGCTCGCCTTCGAGTTCATCAATGGCTTTCATGACACCGCCAACGCGGTAGCCACCGTCATCTACACCAAAGCCATGCCGCCACACCTGGCCGTGTTCTTCTCCGGCGTGTTCAACTTCCTTGGCGTTCTGCTGGGTGGGGTCGGGGTGGCTTACGCCATCGTGCACCTGCTACCGGTAGAGTTGCTGATCAATGTGAACACCGGGCATGGCCTGGCCATGGTCTTCTCGCTGCTGGCCGCGGCCATTACCTGGAACCTGGGCACCTGGTACTTCGGTATTCCTGCGTCCAGCTCGCACACCCTGATCGGCTCGATCCTGGGGGTGGGCCTGGCCAACGCGCTCATCAACGGCATTCCGCTGGGTGACGGCGTCAATTGGCAGAAAGCCATCGATATCGCCATGTCCCTGGTGGTTTCGCCGATTGCCGGGTTTGCCGTGGCTGCGCTGGTCCTGCTTGGCCTGAAATGGTGGCGCCCGCTGTCGAAGATGCACAAGACGCCTGAACAACGCCGCAAACTGGACGACAAGAAGCACCCGCCGTTCTGGAATCGCCTGGTGCTGGTGATTTCGGCCATGGGCGTGAGCTTCGTGCACGGCTCCAATGACGGTCAGAAAGGCATTGGCCTGATCATGCTGGTATTGATCGGCATCGTACCGGCCAAGTTCGTGCTCGACCTGAACAGCACCACCTACCAGATCGAACGCACCCGTGATGCCACGTTGCACATGAGCCAGTTCTACGAGCGCAACGCTGCCACGCTGGGTGAATTCCTGGCGCTGGGCAAGGCCAAGGCCAGTGACCTGCCTGAGCAGTTCAGCTGCAATCCGCAGCAGACCGAGCCGACCATCGCCGCGCTGCAATCCTCGCTGCAGGGCGTGACCGACTACCGGGCCCTGGACGCGGACAAGCGTGTCGAAGTACGCCGTTACCTGCTGTGCCTGGACGACACCGCGAAGAAGGTTGGCAAGCTGCCAGGCCTGGACGCGCGTGAAAAGTCCGACCTTGAAAAGCTGCGCAAGGACCTGACCGCCACCACTGAGTACGCCCCGTTCTGGGTGATCGTGGCCGTTGCCCTGGCCCTGGGCCTGGGCACCATGGTTGGCTGGCGCCGCGTGGTGTTGACCGTCGGCGAGAAGATCGGCAAGCAGGGCATGACTTACGCCCAGGGCATGTCGGCGCAGATCACCGCGGCCTGCGCCATTGGCATGGCCAACGTGTTTGCGCTGCCGGTTTCCACCACGCATGTACTGTCTTCCGGCGTTGCCGGCACCATGGTCGCCAACAAAAGCGGCCTGCAGGGCGGCACGGTGAAGACCATCCTGATGGCTTGGGTGCTAACCCTGCCTGCCTCGATGGGTCTTGCAGCCGGCCTGTTCTGGTTGGCGTCCAAGGCAATCGGCTGACCTCAGCCCGTATAAGAAGGCGCCGTAGGGCGCCTTTTTTATGGGCGATGGCTTCACACCGCGCAGCTACTTCTTCTTCCCGCCCAGCAACGAGCCCATCAGCCCGCGCACCAGCTGCCGCCCCAGTTGATTGGCAGCCTGACGCACCGCCGACTTGATCGCCTGCCCGGCCGCGCCTTGCAGGAATTCGCCCGCCTTTTCGGCAAAACTGCTGTCATCGGCCTTGGGTTGCGGCGCGGGCTCCACCGCTTCGCCTTTGCGCTGGTTGAGCCTTTCGTAAGCCGAGTCCCGGTCTATGGGTTTGTCATAACGGCCAACCAAGGGTGAACGCGCAATCAGCGCACTGCGTTCAGACTCACTCAACGGGCCGATACGCGATTGCGGGGGCGCAATCAGCACCCGCTGCACCCTGGCAGGTGTTCCCTTGTCCTCAAGCGTGCCGACCAAGGCCTCCCCGATGCCCAGTTCGGTCAGCGAAGACAACGCATCGAATGAAGGGTTGGGGCGAAAGCCCTCAGCTACGGCACGCAACGCCTTCTGCTCCTTGGCCGTATAAGCCCGCAGGCCATGCTGGATTCGCAAACCCAGTTGGGCCAGGACTGCATCGGGTAGATCCGCTGGGGACTGGGTGACGAAATACACCCCTACCCCCTTTGAGCGAATCAGCCGCACCACCTGCTCCAGGCGGTCCTGCAATGCCTTGGGGGTGTCCTTGAACAGCAGGTGCGCTTCATCGAAGAACAACGCCAGCACCGGTTTTTCGGCATCGCCACGCTCGGGCAGTTGCTCGAACAGTTCGGCCAGCAGCCACAGCAGAAACGTGGCATAGACCTTGGGTGCCTCATGCACCAGTCGGCTGGCGTCGAGCAAATGGATGCGCCCTCGCCCATCCGGGTCGGGCCGTAGAATGTCCTCGAGCTGCAATGCCGGTTCACCGAACAACGCCTCTGCCCCCTGTTGCTCCAGGGTGGCCAGCCTGCGCAGCAACGCCTGAACGGACGCGCCGGTCACCAGCGCACTGTCTTCGCCCAACACCTGCGGGTTGTCCTTCAAGTGGCCAAGCAGCGCTTTGAGGTCCTTGAGGTCCAGCAACAGCAGGCCTTCGCGATCAGCCACCTTGAAACTGGCATATAGCGCTGACTGTTGGCTATCGGTGAGCTCAAGCAGGTTGCCCAGCAGCAAAGGCCCCATTTCGCTGATCGTGGTACGCAACGGATGACCCGACTGGCCCGCAATGTCCCACACGCTCACCGGATAGGCCTGTGGCTGGTGGCGCAACCAAGGCATCCCGGCGATGCGCTCGGCCACCTTGCCCTCGGGCGCGCCTTTGGCGCCCAGCCCACACAGGTCGCCCTTGACGTCGGCCGCGAACACCGCCACCCCGGCATCGCTGAACGCTTCGGCCAAGTGTTGCAGGGTCACGGTCTTGCCGGTACCGGTGGCCCCTGCCACCAGCCCGTGCCGGTTGACAAGCCGCATCGCCTGCCCTACGGGCTGGCCATCAGGGCTTGATCCTACGACGATAAATGAAGATTCCGACATCTCTTTAATCCTCTGCTCAAGCTTTGTCTTACTCCGGCCGATACCTCTGGGTGATATTCGCCTTACTCAGAGAGAACAACCGAAAAAGGACTTTTCGGGATGTTGCACTGGCTGGGCCCTACAGCTGCGAACGCCTGATACAAAACCTTAGCGGACCCGATGATTTCATGAACAAAAGCCTTCGTTTCAGCCACAAGATTCTGCTGGCAGCATCACTGATCGTGATCCTCGCATTCAGCCTGTTCACCCTCTACAACGATTATCTGCAGCGTAATGCGATTCGCGAGGACCTTCAGGACTACCTGACTGAGATGGGCGCTTCCACTTCGACCAACATCCGCAGTTTGTTCGAGGGGCGTATCAAACTGGTCGAAAACCTGGCGCAGAATATTGCCCAGCAACCGGCCAACGCTGAAACCCTGATGGGCCAGCAGGCGCTGATATCGAGTTTCCTAACCGTCTACCTGGGCAGGGTCGATGGCAGCTTCAGCGTACGCCCGGATGCAAAGATGCCTGACGGCTACGACCCCCGCACACGCCCTTGGTACAAGGATGGCATGAGTGCCAGCGGCACCCTGCTGACCGAACCCTACATCGACATGACCACCAACAAGATGGTCATCGGCATCCTCGACAAGGTGGCCGATTCGGTGGGCGTGGTCGGGGGTGACCTGGCACTGGACGGCCTGGCGCAAATCATCAACTCGCTGAATTTCGGCGGCATGGGCTATGCGTTCCTGGTAAATGACCAAGGCAAGATCCTGGTCCATCCGGATCAAGGCCTGGTGATGAAATCATTGTCAGACCTGTTCCCCGAGCGCACACCAAAGCTCACGTCCGAGCTCACCGAAGTGCAAAGTGACGGCCAGGCCCGCCTGCTGACGTTCACACCGGTGACCGGCTTGCCTTCGGCCAACTGGTACATCGGCCTGTCGTTGGACAAGGATAAGGCCTTCGCGATGCTCAGCACATTCCGCACTTCCGCCGTGATTGCCACCGTGGTGGCCGTGGTGATCATCATCGCCCTGCTGGGGCTGCTGATCCGTGTGCTGATGCAGCCGCTGCACACCATGACACGGGCCATGGAGGACATCGCCGAGGGTGAAGGCGACCTTACCAAGCGCCTGCGCATCCACCACCACGACGAGTTCGGCATCCTGGGCAACGCCTTCAACCGCTTCGTCGAGCGTATCCACGGCTCGATCCGTGAAGTGTCCTCGGCCACCGAGCAGGTGAACGAAGTCGCGTTGCGTGTCATCAGTGCGTCCAACTCGTCGATGACCAATTCCGACGAACAGTCCAACCGCACCAACAGCGTGGCGGCCGCCATCAACGAGCTGGGCGCTGCCGCCCAGGAGATCGCCGGCAACGCGGCGCAGGCGTCCCAGCACGCAAGCTCTGCAAGGCGCCTGGCAGAAGAAGGCCAGCAGGTCGTCGATCGCAACATCGCCGCGATGAACCGGCTCTCCGACCTGATCGTGACGTCCAGCGCCCACATCGAGACGCTCAACAGCAAGACCGTCAACATCGGCCAGATTCTCGAAGTGATCACCAGCATTTCCCAGCAGACCAACCTGCTGGCGCTCAACGCCGCCATCGAGGCCGCGCGCGCCGGTGAAGCAGGTCGTGGTTTCGCAGTGGTGGCCGACGAGGTGCGCAACCTGGCCCATCGCACCCAGGAATCCGCGCAGCAGGTCCAGGGCATGATCGAGGAGCTGCAAGTGGGTGCCCGCGAGTCGGTCGAAACCATGGACCAGAGCCAGCGTCACAGCCTGGACAGCGTGCAGATCGCCAACCAGGCAGGTGAGCGGCTGGAAAGTGTCACCGTGCGCATTGGCGAAATCGATGGCATGAACCAGTCCGTGGCCACGGCCACCGAAGAGCAGACGGCCGTGGTCGAAGCCATCAACATGGATATCAACGAAATCAACATGCTCAACCAGGAAGGCGTGGAAAACCTGCAGGCGACGCTGCGTGCCTGTTCTGACCTGGAGCAGCAGGCCAGCCGCCTGAAACACCTGGTCGGCACCTTCCGTATCTGAAGCCGGCCCAGCCCCGGCACCGACCCACCGAGCGCTATTGCCTAGCGCTCGGCTGCCGGGCGGCCAACCGCACAAGCTGATCGAACAAACTACCCTTCTGAAAGGTCAACTTCATGGCATGTCAACGCCGGTTTCGTTACCGCGCGATGACAGACCCGAAAGACGATCCCGGAGGGACGCAGATCGTGCACATTGCCGACATCACCATGTTCTACGCCCCGGCCAGCGGCGGCGTACGCACTTACCTTGATGCCAAACACCACCGCCTGGATGCCGTGCAAGGTGTCCGTCACAGCCTGTTGATCCCCGGCGCCAGCGCTCGGCATGAAGGCGGTGTCTATCATGTGCCTGCACTACCCCTGCCCTTTGGCAAAGGCTACCGCTTTCCGGTACGCCTGGCGCCATGGTGCAACACGCTGCGCACGCTAAAGCCAGACCTGATCGAAGTCGGCGATCCGTATCTGACCGCCTGGGCGGCGCTGGAAGCTCGCCGTCAGCTGGACGTGCCGGTCATTGGCTTCTATCACTCCGACCTGCCGCTGTTGGTGAGCAACCGCATGGGCAATTGGTTCACGCCCAACGTCGAGGCTTATGTCAGCAAGTTGTATGGCAATTTCGACCGGGTGCTCGCACCGAGCAAGGTCATGGCAGACAAGCTCCGTCGCCTGGGAGTACGTGATGTCCACGTGCAGCCTTTGGGCGTAGACCTGGAAACCTTCAATCCTGCACGCCGCGATCCACAGGTGCGAGCCGAACTGGGCGTCGCCGACACCTGCCGGCTGCTGATCTATGCAGGTCGTGGCTCACGGGAGAAGAACCTGCCCGTTCTGCTTGAGTGCATGCGGCAGTTGGGGCGCGGTTATCACCTGCTGCTGGTGGGGTCCAACATGCCCGCCAATGTGCCCGACAACGTCAGCGTGATCGGCCAGTTCTGCCCACCTGACCAGGTGGCTCGCCTGATGGCCAGCGCCGACCTGTTGGTGCATGCCGGCGACCAGGAAACGTTCGGCCTGGTCATCCTCGAAGCCATGGCCAGTGGTACGCCCGTGGTTGCAGTGCGTGCCGGCGCCTTCGGCGAAATCGTCAACGACCAGTGCGGTCGCTTGTGCCAACCCAACGACGCCAGGGCAATGGCCCTGGCCGTGCGCGAGGCGTTCGAAGCGGGTGCGCGCAAGCTCGGTGCACAGGCCAGGCGGCATGTAGAGCAGCATTACTCATGGGACAACGTGGTCAACGGCCTGCTTGAGCATTACCAGGCCGTACTGGGCCACCAACAGCAGGTGCGGGCACATGCTTGAGGCCTCTCTCCGTTCCCGCAGCGTGATGCTGGTGCTGCATGACGTAGCCCCAGAGACCTGGCCAGACTACGAGCCGTTCGTGCAGGCGGTCGATGCATTGGGTAACGTGCCCATGACTTGGCTGGTGGTACCCGATTTTCATCGACGTAACCTGCTGACTCAGTCTCCCGGCTTCTGCCAGTTGCTCGATCGCCGTCTGGCCGCGGGTGACGAGCTGGCCCTGCATGGTTACGCCCATGCCGATGAAGGTCCCACGCCGCGCACGCCCCTGGACTACTTCATGCGGCGGATTTATACCCATGAAGGCGAGTTCTACGCGCTGGACGAACACCAGGCCATCGCCCGACTACAAGACGGCCTGGCGCTGTTCGACCGTCAAGGCTGGCCCGTGGCTGGCTTCGTGGCCCCCGCCTGGTTGATGAGCCAGGGCACACGACAAGCACTGCGCCAACTGCCGCTGAAGTACACCAGCACCCCGCAGCACCTCTATCGCCTGCCGGACTTTACCGCCATCGATGCACCCGGCCTGGTCTGGAGCGCGCGCAGCGCCTGGCGCCGTGGCGTGTCGCGGGTGCTCAGTGACTGGCAATGCCGACGTTGGCAAGGCGCCAACACCCTACGCCTCGGGTTGCATCCGGTGGACATGCGCCATCGCTACTCACGGGACTACTGGTTGCGCACCCTTGAAAAACTGATCGAAGACGGGCGTGAACCCTTGACCAAGTCAGCCTGGCTGGAGCGGCAGGTGGCAGCGTGAACCGCTGGCTGCTGCTGGGCTTGGCGCTGTTGGGCGCAGCGTTGGTGCCTGCACTGTTGGGCGGCAGCGAACTGCTGCCCAAGCTGAGCCGTTTCGATCCGCAGCTGCTGATGACGTTGGTGGGCATGATCCTGCTGTGCTGGGTGATCAACGCCTGCCGGATGCGCCTGCTGCTGGGCGATCAGGCAGCGCGTGTATCGCGGGTGCGCACATTGGGTGTGGTCATGGCCACCGAGTTCGCCATCTGCACCACTCCAGGTGGCGGCGGCGGCCCCTTTACCCTGATGGCCTTGCTGGCCCGCGAGGGCATCAGTGCAGCCCGCAGCGGCGCGGTGTTCGCGATGGATCAGCTCAATGACTTGGTGTTTTTCTTCTGCGCCATGCTGGCGATCGCAGGCTATGCGTTGTTTCATAGCCTTGGGCGCAGCCAGGAAAGCATGTTGCTGGGCAGTGCAGCACTGCTGTGCGCGGCGCTGGCAGGCGTGGTGATGTTGCTGCGCTACCGGCGCAAGGTGATGCGTCTGAACGGCCGGCTGTTGCAGCGCCTGGGCACCAGCGCACCGCGTAAACGACGCTGGGCACGCAAGCTGCTTCGTTTCGTGCAGGCCTTGGCGCAAACCTGGCAGTTGCCCAAGCGCACTTTGTTTCTGGTGTTCAGCCTGACATGCGTCCACTGGGGACTGCGCTTTAGCGTGCTGTATCTCGTGGTCAGGGGCTTGGGCGTGGAGCTGGCCTGGATTCCCAGCTTCCTGGTCCAGATGCTATCGCTCAGCGCCGGTCAGTTCAGCATGATGCCCGGGGGCGCAGGCGCTGCCGAGCTGACCTCGGCCAGCCTGCTGACACCCATGGTGGGCAGCTCGACGGCGGCGGCAGCGATCCTGATCTGGCGTGCCATCACTTACTACCTGTATCTGCTCGCCGGAGGGCCGGTGTTCGTGTGCCTGCTGGCGCGTCCGCTGCTGGAGCGCTGGCGCCGTCAGGTGGGTTGAGCGCTTGCCAAAGCGCCGCGGCACCGGGGAAGTCGGTACCGTCGGTGTCCTGCAAGGCGTCGGGATCGTAGCGGGCCAGGCAACCCTGACCCACTACAGGGGGAGGTGAGGCTGTAGGGGTACCGCGCCGTCCCATGGGTCGATCCTCACGTTGCTGGACAGGTCTGGGAGTAGCCCTGCGATCAGTCGAACACCACTGTCTTGTTGCCGTGCACCAGAACCCGATCTTCCAGGTGATAGCGCAGGCCGCGGGCCAGGACCATTTTTTCCACGTCACGCCCGAAGCGGACCATGTCCTCGATGCTGTCGGCGTGGGTAACCCGCACCACGTCCTGCTCGATGATAGGGCCGGCGTCCAGCTCTTCGGTCACATAGTGGCAAGTCGCGCCGATCAGTTTCACGCCACGCAGCGCCGCCTGGTGGTACGGCTTGGCGCCGACGAACGATGGCAGGAAGCTATGGTGGATGTTGATCACCTTCTCAGCATAGTCCTGGCAGAGTTGCGGCGGCAGAATTTGCATGTACCGCGCCAGCACGACCACATCGGCTGCATGTTCCTGCACCAGGCGTGACACTTCGGCAAACGCCGGGGCCTTGTCCTTGGGGTCTACTGGAACATGGAAAAACGGAATACCGTGCCACTCGACCATGCTGCGCAAGTCATTGTGGTTGGAAATGACGCAGGGAATGTCGCAATCGAGCTCATCGCTGTGCCAGCGGTGCAGCAGGTCAGCCAGGCAATGGGATTCACGGCTGGCCATCAACACGACCCGCTTCTTCTGGGCAGAATCGGTCACGCGCCAGGTCATGGAGAACTCTTCGGCGATGGGCGCGAACGCCTCGCGAAAAGCCTCGATGCCGAAGGGCAGCGACTCGGCGCGAATTTCATGACGCATGAAGAACCAGCCAGTCTGCTCGTCGGAGTGATGGCTGGCTTCGGTGATCCAGCCGTTGTACAAGGCCAGGAAATTACTGACTTTCGCCACGATGCCGACACGGTCGGGGCAAGCGATCACCAGACGGTAGGTGCGCATGAATAAGACTCCAGAACTCGCAAAGGCGCTCATTCTAGCGGCACGCTGAGAAAAACGCAGTAATGATTGCGACGTGCTGCATAGGGCCGTTGGGCCTACGCGTTGGGAATCTTCTGACAAGATTTATGGATGAAACGGCAACCTAGGTAAATTTTTGTTCACTTGGAGAAATACTGTCACAGCTTATCCAACTGTTAATACATCAATCATATGTTTACTTGCGAGAGTTGCCTGTTTACTATTGCTCCACACATTCCCGAACACGCATTAAGGAACACTCCATGTCCCTGATCAACGAGTACCGTGCCACCGAAGAAGCCATCAAGGAACTTCAGGCCCGCCTGGCCAACCTGTCTCAGGATGACAAGCTGAAAAAAGAACTGGAGTTCGAAGGCAAACTGCGCACCCTGATGGGCGAATATTCCAAATCGCTGCGTGACATCATTGCCCTGCTCGACCCTGATGCCAAGATGAGCAAACTGCCGCGTGGCGCCGTGAAAACCACTGGCACTAAACGCGCGCGCAAGGTCAAGCAATACAAGAACCCGCACAACGGTGAAGTCATCGAAACCAAAGGTGGCAACCACAAAACCCTGAAAGAGTGGAAAGCTCAATGGGGCGGTGACGAGGTAGAAAGCTGGGCAACCCTGCTGGACTGATTGTCCGTTGCCCGCTATTTGATATTCATAAAGAAAACGCCGGTTAAGAACCGGCGTTTTTTTATGGGTTTTCAATTGACGGCGAACCGCGTTTGCAAGGCGTTGGCATGCAGTTGCCAGGCAGTCAGCACTTGCCGTCCTGCTTCATCCGCGTCAGGCCAGGCTACGGCCAAGGCATGGGCGAAATCACCCAAGGTATTGGGCGCACCCCAGCGGGGGTCAGCCAGACGCTGCCTACAAAAATCCTGCCATCGCGCGCGCTCTTCATCGTTCAAGGTGTCCGGAAAGTTACGCGCACGGTAGCGAAAGAGTAGTTCGGGCAGGCGTGGATCATCGAACATCCACTGCCCGGCGCCCAACTGCGCGGGCGCCAGCGAACGCACTTGATCGCATAGCCGCCGGTCACGCTGGCCGAGAAACCGCTCATACAATTGCTGCTCAGGATCTTCATTGGCCGCAAAACCGTCTTGTGTATAAATAAGCGCCAGTTTTTCCTGCCATTGATCCTGTTGACGGGCCAATGCCTCTGCGCGCCGTTGTAACGTATCCAGGTCGATCCCAAGACGCGCTTGATCGGCCGGTCGTATTACAGAAAGGGGCGCGACCACCGGACAGCGGTTGATCTGAATGAGTTTGAGCGGTACGGGCAGCTCGCCTTCGCCAAGTGTTTCTCGACGGGTATAGAGCCGCTGGCGTAAAGTTTCAGCATTTTCCTCAACCAGCGGCAGGGTTTGCTGATGCAGATCGCAAACAATCAATGCATTGCGGTTCTTAGGGTGCCAGGCCAATGGCAACACAATGCCCAGGTAATGACGCGCGGCACTGAAACGCCCGGAAATATGCACCATCGGCTGTAGCAACCGTATTTGCTCCATGACCTTATGCTTGCTGCGAAGCTGAAACAACCAGTCGTACAACTTGGGCTGCTTCTCGCGTATCAGCCGAGCAAGGGCAATGGTCGCCCGAACATCGGACAGCGCTTCGTGTGCATGGCCATGCTCGATGCCATTGGCCTTGCTCAACAACTCAAGGCGCAGACGGGTGCGCCCGTCCTGCTGGGGCCATTGGATGCCATCGGGCCGCAAGGCGCACGCCGCTCTAACGACATCGATCAAGTCCCAGCGGCTGTTGCCGCCCTGCCATTCGCGGGCGTAAGGGTCGAAGAAGTTGCGGTAGAGGCTGTAGCGGGTGACCTCGTCGTCGAAACGCAGCGTGTTGTAGCCGGCGCCACAGGTGCCGGGTTGTGCCAGCTCGGCGTGCACCCGCGCCATGAACTCGGCCTCGCCGAGGCCTTTTTCGGCCAACTGTTGCGGCGTGACGCCCGTCACCAGGCAGGCAGCAGGGTGCGGCAGTATATCGTCCGATAGGCGGCAATAGAGGTTGACCGGATCGTCGATTTCATTGAGGTCAAGGTCAGTACGTACCCCTGCCATCTGCACGGGCCGGTCGCAGCGCGGGTTGATGCCAGTGGTTTCGTAGTCATGCCAGAAGATGCTTGAGGTCACAGGGCCGTCCTGTTGCAGGGTCGCCCTGATTCTAACGCGTTGAGCCGGGCCTGACGTCGAGCCGATGAAGCTACCTGGGGCCAGTAGGGGGTGCTATGCAGCCCCTACTGGCGCGGGCCAGTCCCATGGGCAGGCATCAGCGTTGGCAATACCGACCTGTCAAACCGAGGTAGAGGAAGCGCGAAAACTGAAATACTCCTGCAGGGAGCGTACAAAGCCATCGTATTCGCGAGGGGCCTGCAACAACATGAAACCCGAATCGTAATACCCAGGGGTCTGGTCCTCGCGGCACCACAGGCAACTGGCCGTAAGGTTGACGAACTGATGCCCACCCCCCGTCAACGGCAGGCGCAACTGCAATTCGTAATCGGGGCCCACCATGACCGGCAGTTCGCTGATCAGCATCATGCCGTTTTCGGAGGCGTTGCCGAGCTGGCCCATCTCCTGGCCGTTGAAGCGATTGAACACTTTCAGGACAAAGGGCAGCTGGTGGCGGTCGATAAGTCGTTTATTGAATAGCGTCAAGGGCAGTCCGTCCGCGATGCCAGGAATGCCTGGTACTGGCGGTTGTTGTATCAGTTGAGTGACAGGTTAGCGCACGCTGCGACAAATCTCCCTGTCAATACAACACACCTTGGCATTAGCGCCAAGGTACGCTCGTCGCTGGCCTGGTCACGGCCGGCTCACCGCCGCGGTAGTGGCCGAGTTTCTCCAGTGTTTGCAGGCGCGCCTGGGCACGGTAGGCATATTCATTGCCCGGATAGCGCTGGATCAGGTACTGGTAGGTCTGTGCGGCATCCACATACAACGCTTGCCGCTCCAGGCACTGCCCACGCAGCAACGCGACTTCCGGGTGGATGAACGGCCGGGCGCGGCTGGTACGATCGACCTGGGACAGCTCCAGCATTACCCGCTGGCAATCACCCCGATCATAAGCGCGGTAGGCATTGTTGAGATGGTGGTCCATGGACCAGCGGGTACACCCGACGGCACTGGCCGCGAGGGCTAAAACGATCAGCATGCGCATGGGACTCTCCTTTGCTGAACAGCATATCGGCCGACCCATCGGATTCTTCAACGATCGGCACTTACCGCGTTTGTTGACCGACACATACCAGCCAACAAACCCGTGCCCCTGTCACCTGCACAGTTTTCCAAAGCCAGGTAGTGCAACCTAACGATGACTACAGCCCGATTCAGGAGTAGCCTCTCGCTGCGCTTCACTATAGGAGTCTGTGCATGACCATCCGCCGTACCAAAATCGTCGCCACCCTTGGCCCCGCCAGCAATTCGCCGGAAGTGATCGAACAGTTGATCCTCGCCGGCCTGGACGTGGCTCGCCTGAACTTCTCTCATGGCACTCCGGACGAGCATAAGGCACGCGCCCGCCTGATCCGTGAAATCGCTGCCAAGAATGGCCGTCACGTGGCCTTGCTCGGCGACCTGCAGGGTCCGAAGATCCGCATCGCCAAGTTCGCCAACAAGCGCATCGAACTGAAAGTCGGTGACACCTTCACCTTCTCGACCGCTCATCCGCTGACAGAAGGCAACCAGGACATCGTCGGTATCGACTATCCCGACCTGGTCAAGGACTGTGGCGTTGGCGACGAACTGCTGCTCGACGATGGCCGCGTGGTCATGCGCGTCGAAACCGCCACCGCCGACGCCCTGCACTGCGTGGTGATCATCGGTGGCCCGCTGTCGGACCACAAGGGCATCAACCGCAAAGGAGGCGGTCTGACTGCACCGGCCCTGACCGAGAAGGACAAGGCCGACATCAAGCTGGCTGCCGAGATGGACCTGGACTACCTGGCCGTATCCTTCCCGCGTGACGCCAGCGACATGGAATACGCCCGCAAACTGCGTGACGAGTCCGGTGGCAGCGCCTGGCTGGTGGCCAAGATCGAACGCGCCGAAGCGGTTGCCGACGACGAAACCCTCGACAAGCTCATTGCAGCCTCCGACGCCGTCATGGTTGCCCGTGGTGACCTGGGCGTGGAAATCGGCGACGCCGAGCTGATCGCCATCCAGAAGAAGATCATCCAGCACGCCCGCCGCAACAACAAGGCAGTGATCGTCGCGACCCAGATGATGGAGTCGATGATCCAGAACCCGATGCCGACCCGTGCCGAAGTGTCCGACGTGGCCAACGCCGTGCTCGACAACACCGATGCCGTGATGCTGTCGGCCGAAAGCGCCGCCGGGTCATACCCGATCGAAGCGGTCCAGGCCATGGCGCGCATCTGCCTGGGTGCCGAGAAGCACCCGACCAGCCAGCGCTCCAGCCACCGCCTGCACACCACGTTCGAGCGCTGCGACGAAAGCATCGCCCTGGCAGCCATGTACACGGCCAACCACTTCCCGGGTGTGAAGGCGATCATCGCCCTGACCGAGAGCGGTTATACCCCACTGATCATGTCGCGCCTGCGCTCGCACGTGCCAATCTTCGCCCTGTCTCCGCACCGCGCCACCCAGGCCCGTGCCTCGATGTTCCGCGGTGTTTACCCGATCGATTTCGACCCGGCATCACTGCCGGCCGACAAGGTCAGCCAGGCCGCCGTGGACGAACTGCTCAAGCGTGGGCTGGTCGAGCAAGGTGACTGGGTGATCCTCACCAAGGGCGACAGCTACCACACCATCGGCGGGACCAACGGCATGAAGATCCTGCATGTCGGTGATCCGCTGGTCGGCTGATCGGCTGATCGGCTGACGAGCCAGGGTCGCTTCGCGCGCGTTCTCCGTGCGCAAGCGGCCCTGTGCAGGCACCGCAGATACGTCGGCTCAGGCGTGCTCGACAAAGCTGTCTGCAAACACCTGCCCCCTCGGCACCCCAGCGATGAACAGCCGTCGGGCAAACCGTTCGACGCTGGCGGGCGCGCCGCACAGCAAGGCCAGAGTCTGTCTCGATGAAGGCCGCAGCGCAGCCAGTGCCTCCTCCAGCTGCGCGATCATCACCAATTCCACGTTTACACCTGGCAACTGCTGCAACGGCGCTGCCAAGTAGTGTCCTGCGCGGTCGCGGGCCACGTGCAGCAACCTGATCTCCCCCTGATGGCCTTGGCGCAAGGCTTCGCGCACGATGCCCCACAGCGGTGCAAGCCCGGTACCGGCAGCCAGTAGCCATAACGGTCTGTCCTGCCAGTCAAGGTCGTAATGCAATGCCCCGCCCCTCACCTCGCCAACGCGCAACACATCCCCCACTTCCAGCGCCCGCGCCCGGTCACAGAATGCACCGGGGTGCTGGCAATTGATATGAAACTCCAGGTAATCATCTTCACCCGGCAGGCTGGCCAGCGAATAGGGCCGCGCCACCCCACCCAACCAGAGCACCGCGTGCTGGCCCGGCTGGTAGCGGACGCTGCGCTCGGTCCGCAGGCGCAACCGCAGCACATCACCGAACCAGTCCAGTTCGCTGACAGTGCCACCTACACCGTCGCGCAACGGATCGAACACCTCCACGCGCAGGTCTTCGACCACGCGGCACTGGCAAGCCAGGCGCCAGCCCACGGCATGCCTGTCCAGCGCCAGGGCTTCTGGCAGGGCGTCGAGGGGCAACCCGTCCTCACACCGTACCAGGCACGCATGGCAGCTCCCTGCGCGGCAGCTGTAGGGCACCCCGAGCCCTGCCTCGTTCAGGGCATCGAGCAAGTTGGCACCCGTCGGCACCGTCCAACAACGCGTGCCCACCCTAATTTCGGGCATGTTCACTCACCTGTTCAAACCCCTTGTGCCGATGGACGCGACCGCGCGCCCGTCGATTCTAATGCCCTGTCCTGTGCCTAGCAGCAAAAAGGATGCCGGCTACCGGCCAGACCATGGTCCTGACCACTCGCAGGTGTTTCACAGGGGCAGGCGCGCTATACTGCCGCGCCTTTTTTGCGTCGGCAGGCTGTCGGCGCGCCTTTGCAAGGCGTTTCGACAGGCTGGTCGGCTCCGTCGAACGTCTCACTGAATGTTCCCGTCTTTAAGAGGAGCGCGCTGCATGACCGTGATCAAGCAAGACGACCTGATTCAGAGCGTGGCCGACGCCCTGCAATTCATCTCATACTACCACCCCGTCGATTTCATCCAGGCCATGCACGAGGCCTACCTGCGCGAAGAGTCGCCGGCTGCGCGCGACTCCATCGCCCAGATCCTGATCAACTCGCGCATGTGTGCCACCGGTCACCGGCCTATCTGCCAGGACACCGGCATCGTCACCGTATTCGTGCGCGTGGGTATGGATGTGCGCTGGGACGGCGCCACCCTGAGCGTCGACGACATGATCAACGAAGGTGTGCGCCGCGCCTACAACCTGCCTGAAAACGTGCTGCGCGCATCGATCCTGGCCGACCCGGCCGGTGCCCGCAAGAACACCAAGGACAATACGCCGGCCGTTATCCACTACTCCATCGTCCCCGGCGACAAGGTCGAGGTGGATGTTGCAGCCAAGGGCGGCGGTTCGGAAAACAAGTCCAAAATGGCCATGCTCAACCCGTCCGACTCCATCGTCGACTGGGTACTCAAGACCGTTCCGACCATGGGCGCTGGCTGGTGCCCGCCTGGCATGCTGGGCATCGGTATCGGCGGCACTGCCGAAAAAGCCGCGGTCATGGCCAAGGAAGTGCTCATGGAGTCCATCGACATCCATGAGCTCAAGGCACGCGGCCCGCAGAACCGCCTTGAAGAAATCCGCCTGGAGCTGTTCGAGAAGGTCAACCAACTGGGCATCGGCGCCCAGGGCCTCGGTGGCCTGACCACCGTGCTCGACGTCAAGATCATGGACTACCCGACCCACGCCGCCTCGCTGCCGGTGTGCATGATCCCCAACTGCGCGGCCACTCGCCACGCCCACTTCGTGCTCGACGGCACAGGCCCTGCGGAGCTCGAAGCGCCTTCGCTGGACGCCTACCCCGAAATCGTCTGGGAAGCGGGCCCAAGCGCCCGACGTGTCAACCTCGACAGCATCACGCCCGAAGAAGTGGCCAGCTGGAAACCGGGTGAAACCATCCTGCTCAACGGCAAGATGCTGACCGGCCGGGACGCAGCCCACAAGCGCATGGTCGAAATGCTCAACCGCGGCGAAGCACTGCCGGTGGATCTCAAGGGCCGCTTCATCTACTACGTCGGCCCGGTCGACCCGGTAGGCGACGAAGTGGTCGGCCCTGCTGGCCCCACCACCGCCACGCGCATGGACAAGTTCACCCGCCAGATCCTGGAGCAGACCGGTCTGCTGGGCATGATCGGCAAGTCCGAGCGCGGCCCGACCGCCATCGAAGCGATCAAGGACAACAAGGCCGTCTACCTGATGGCTGTAGGTGGCGCCGCCTATCTGGTTGCGCAAGCCATCCGCAAATCCAAGGTCCTGGCCTTTGCCGAGCTGGGTATGGAAGCCATCTACGAGTTCGAGGTCAAGGACATGCCCGTGACCGTGGCCGTGGACAGCAACGGTGAGTCGGTGCACATCACAGGCCCCGCCTTGTGGCAGAGCAAGATTGCCCAGAGCCTGGCCGTCGAAGTGAAGTAACCCATGGCAACAGCGGGCGGCGCTTTCACGGGCCGCTCGCGTGCGCAGCCATGCGCAGCCCAACCTGCGGCGGCGGACCTTGGTACCAGGGTCCGCCGCCGTTGCGTTTAAAGACGTTCGAATTGTTCGGGCCAGTCCCTGCGGGTAAATACCTGCCCCTGCTGCCTGACCCGGCGCACGGCCTCCAGGTCCAGATCGCACACCAGCCAACGGCTGCACTGCGGGTCGAGCGATTCGCTCAGTGCCATTACCCCATCCCCCGGCATGCCACGATCAGGCGGCACGAACAGCCCTGCCCGGCCTAGGTTCTCGTCCAATGCCGGCGACCAGGGTGCCAGCCCTACGGTCGGGCTCTGCAATACGGCCAACTGGTTCTCCAAGGCGCGTGCCTGAGCCCCGATCCGTACACGGTGATAGCCGGCTTCGGTGTCGGTGCAGCTCGGCGCCAGGATCAGGTCGGCCCCACGCTCTGCCAACCGGCGTGCCAAGAGCGGGAACTCATTGTCGTAACAGACCAGGATGCCAAGACGCCCCAGATCGGTGTCGAACACGGTCAACCCTTGGCCTGCGGCAATGCCCCACTGTTCCCGCTCGAAGCGGGTCATCATCAGCTTGTCCTGATGCCCTAGCGCGCCTTTGGGGCCAAACAGCCAGGCGCGGTTGCGGTAGGCGCCGTCGCTGTCCAGTACCGGAAGCGTGCCTGGTTGCAGGTAGATGCCCCAACGCTTGGCCAGGCCTGCACACAGGGCCTTCCACGGCTCGATCAAAGGCTGGATGCCTGCAATGGAAGCCTTTAGGTCCCCCCGCTGCTCGGGTGTCAGCTGCCCGCTGAGCACCAGCCCTGCATATTCGGGCAGCAGCAGCAGGCGCGCGCCCGCCTCCACCGCCTCTGCACACAAGCCCTGCAGGTGGTCGGCATAAGCCTCCCAGGTTTCGTGCAGCTCAATGGCGTATTGGCAGGCCGCGACACGGATCAAAGGGGCAGTTCCTTGAGCCAGAACGACATCAGCTTGTCCGAGCTTTCCTGCTCGTCCAGGTCGCGCCAGGCATACCGGGTACGCAGTGATGGGTCATGGAGGAAACCGCGGTTGCGCCAGAACCCATGCAAAGGCTTGTAGTCGGCCGGGCGGCGCGGATGTACACCGGGCCGCTCCACGGCGCAGAACGCGCAGTAATCGAACTCGGCCAGTTTGTGGGCATAGGATTCGCGTTCGATGAAAAAACGTACCCCAAGCCCCTGCCCTCGGTATGGCGGCAGAACCACAGACTCGCCGAAATAGTAGACGCTGGCCGGGTCGCGGCCCTGGGCCACGAACGGCTCCTGGAACTCGGGCGCAACGTCGACCAGGGGCAGGCCCGTGGAGGCGCCCACTACCTTGTCCTCATCCATGGCCAGCACCACCAGGCTGCGCCCGGAACGGGCATAGGCGGCCAGGTAGTCGGCTTCGTACTCGGGCGAGCCATCGTAGAGGTAGGGGAACTCGCGGAACACAGTTAGGCGCAGACGAGCGAGGTCATCGATATAGGGCGCGATGGCGGCGCCGTGCAGTAGGCGTATTTGCATGCTTGGCGGTCGTTTTGTCGATGTGGATGACGCGCTCGGCTAAGCCGGGCTTGAGGGGAAACCCTATCATCCAGGCCAACGACACGCCTTTTCCCTACACGACAGGTAATGTTCCATGACCGCTACCGAATTGGTAAACGCTTACTACGCCGCGTTCAACGCAGGTGACATGCCAGGGTTTCTGGCCCTGCTCAGCGAAGATGTGATTCACGACATCAATCAGGGTGAGCGGCAGATGGGCAAGGCCAGGTTCGCCGCCTTCATGGACAAGATGAACCGCTGCTACCGCGAGCGCCTGGCCGACATCGTGGTGATGCAGAATGCCGACGGCAGTCGCGCGGCGGCGGAATTCACCGTGCACGGGCAATATGTGGCCGATGACGAAGGCCTGCCTGCGGCCACCGGCCAGACCTATGTCCTGCCGGCCGGCGCGTTCTTCTATATCCATTGCGGCAAGATCGCCCGCGTAACCAACTACTACAACCTCAACGATTGGGTCGAGCAAGTCGGCTGACCCATGGACTGGCCGGCCTGATGAGTCAGAGGATACGGGTGCCCAACACCTTCAAAAACGCCGCCAACCACGCAGGGTGAGCCGGCCAGGCGGGCGCAGTGACCAGGTTGCCGTCCACATGGGCCTGGTCCACCGCAATGTCGATATAGGTGCCGCCGGCCAGGCGCACCTCGGGCGCGCAGGCCGGGTACGCACTGCACTCCCGGCCTTTGAGCACCCCGGCAGCGGCTAGCAACTGGGCGCCGTGACAAACGGCAGCGATGGGCTTGCCTGCCTGGTCGAACGCTCGCACCAGCTCGAGCACTTTCTCGTTAAGGCGCAGGTATTCCGGGGCACGCCCGCCCGGGATTACCAGTGCATCGTAACTTTCGGCGCGGGCCCGGACGAAATCGTGGTTCAGGGCAAACTGGTGCCCCGGCTTTTCACTGTAGGTCTGGTCGCCTTCGAAGTCGTGGATAGCCGTGCGCACGGTCTGGCCCGCCACCTTTTCCGGGCACACGGCGTGCACGGTATGCCCAACCATGCTCAGCGCCTGGAAGGGCACCATGACCTCGTAGTCCTCGACGTAATCGCCCACCAGCATGAGTATCTTCTTAACCGTCATCGCATCCATTCCCTCGATTGCCTGTGAACCGTCATTGCACGATAGCTGCACTCAGTCGCGCCGGTCGAGCACGTTGGCCACCAACCGGTCCAGCCATCCCCAGATGCGCTGTTTGACCCGTCGCCAGAACGGCCTGGCGTTCCAATGCGCCAGGTCAACTTCCTCGCTCAGGGCAAAATCGCGTTCGAAACTTTCGACCACCGCGCTCGTCAGCGGCAGGTCCAACGCTTCTATATTGGCCTCCAGATTGAAGCGCAGGTTCCAATGGTCGAAGTTGCAGGACCCGATGCTGACCCAATCGTCCACCACCACCATCTTCAGGTGCAGAAAGCACGGCTGATACTCGAAAATACGCACGCCAGCGCGCAGCAGGCGTGGATAGTACCGGTGACCGGCATACCGTACCGAAGGATGATCGGTGCGCGGGCCGGTGAGCAGCAACCGCACATCGACGCCCTTGCCAGCTGCGCGGCGCAGCGAGCGACGCACGCTCCAGGTCGGCAGAAAGTAAGGCGTGGCCAGCCAAATGCGCTGCTTGCCGCTGTTGAGGGCACGTACCAATGAATGCAGGATGTCCTGATGCTGGCGGGCGTCGGCATAGGCCACCCGGCCCATGCCCTGCCCTTGCGCAGGCACCTTGGGCAGGCGCGGCAGGCCGAAGCCCTCGGCAGGGCGCCAGGCCGTGCGGCGATGGTTGGCCTGCCACTGGCGATCAAACAGCAATTGCCAGTCGCTCACCACCGGGCCTTGCATCAGCACCATCACCTCGTGCCATTCGCTGCTGGGCTGGCCCGGTTGCCAGAACTCATCGGTAACCCCGGTACCGCCCACCACCGCCCACTGCTCGTCGACCACAAGCAACTTGCGATGGTCGCGGTACAGATTGCGCAGCCCGCGTCTCCAGTGCAGCCGGTTGTACCAGCGCAGATACACGCCGGCATCCACCAGACGTTGCCGCAGCTTGGCGCTCAAGGCCAGCGACCCGTAATAATCGAACAGGCAGCGCACCCGCACCCCGCGGCGGGCGGTCTGTTCCAGCACCTGGACCACAGCCTCGGCGCAGGCCCCGGACTCGACCAGGTACAGTTCCAGGTCCACCTGCGTCTGGGCATGCTCAATGGCCGACAGCATGCGGGGGAAGAATTGTGGCCCATCGATCAGCAGCTCGAACTGGTTGCCATCCCGCCAGGGGAAGACCGGGCCCGGCATGTCAGCGCGCAGTGAAGATCAGTACCGCATTGACCGGTACGGACGGGTTGATGGCCTTAAGGTTGGCGAACTTGCGCAGGGCTTGCAGCCCTGGCATCAGGCCGAAATCCTCGGCGCGCAGCACCAGGGGCTCCAGGGTGACGACCTGGAACCGACGCTCGTCCAGGCGGGTGGCCAACAGCAAGGCGTCGTAGCGGTGGGACTGACCGTGCAACGTTACCGTCAGCGGTAGGCGCAATTCGATCTGCGCACCGTTGGCCAGGTCGTTGATCGGGCGCAGATCCAGCTGCGCCTGCACGGTCGCTTCGGCAAACCGTGCGACGTCGAACAATGTGTCCCGCATGCGCTCATCCCGCAACGGGACGCCGCTGCTGACCGAATCCATCTCGATACGAAGGCTCGCGGCGCCCTTGCGGTCCACCGTGCCATGCAGCACTAGGAAGCGGTGCACCTGCGCCGCTTCGCCGTTGGTGCCGGTGATAAAGGACAGGCGAGACGACTCGCCGTCAAGGTGCCAATTGGCGTGTGCGGGCAGGCACAACGCAAGCAGCAGTGCAGGCCATAGGCGGAGTGACTTGAGCATGAGGGGTCTCGAAAATGCAGGCGACTCACCTTACCGCGCAGGTCTTTGGCACAGCAAGCGCCAGCACGTTCGCCGCCACGCCCAACCGGCGGGTCATGCAAGCATCATCGAACCTTCATCGCCATGACATCCCGTGTTTCTAGCCTGAACGCGCACATAAAAGCCTACCGGCCACCCTTGCATGGCTGGTTTTATGGAGACTCGTAATGACGCGAATCGCTCATGTTGCCGACACCTGCACCGGACACCGCCTGCACGCCGAGCGCCTGATGGGTCACGCCGCGTTGCGGGAGGCTCAGGCCCTGCGCTATCAGGTCTTCAGCGAAGCGTTCGATGCAAGGTTCAAGGGTGCCGAGCACGGCCTGGACCAGGACGAATTTGACCCGCACTGCCGTCATATCGGCGTACGCGATGTCACTACCGGACGGCTGGTGGCCACCACGCGACTGCTCGACCACGAGGCGGCCAGCAACCTGGGCCGCTTCTACAGCGAGGAGGGGTTCAGCCTGCAAGGGTTGCTGCAACTCCAGGGCCCCATCCTGGAAGTGGGTCGTACCTGTGTGGCCGCGCCGTACCGCAACGGGGGCACCATTGCCACGCTCTGGAGCGAGCTGGCCGACGTACTCAACGAAGGCGGTTATCGCTACCTGATGGGTTGCGCCAGCATCTCGATGCAGGACGGCGGGGTGCAGGCGCATGCCGTCATGCAACGCCTGCGCGAACGCCACCTGTGCACCCAGGACCTGCGTGCCGAACCCCGCAATCCGCTGCCGCCGCTGACGTTGCCGGATAACGTGAGCGCCCAGATGCCGGCCTTGCTCAAGGCCTACATGCGCCTGGGCGCCAAGGTCTGTGGCGAACCGTGCTGGGATGAAGACTTCCAGGTCGCCGATGTGTTCATCCTGCTCAAGCGCGAGGCGCTGTGCCCGCGCTACGCCCGTCACTTCAAGGCCGCTGTGTGAGGGGCCGTCTTCGGCAGGTGGGGCGCCTGGTTCACATGCTGCTGGTGGTGGTGCTGGGGCTGCTGATGGCCAGCCTGCTCGTCATCGGGATGCACCTTGGCATCAAAACCTCGCTCGAACGCCGGCAACGCTGGACCCGGCTGTTCATGCGGCGCCTGGTAGCAGCACTGCCCTTCGAAGTCTGCGTGACGGGCAAGCTGCCGAGCACGCCCATGCTGTGGGTCGGCAACCATGTGTCCTGGACCGACATCCCCCTGCTGGGCATGCTGGCGCCTATGTCGTTTCTGTCCAAGGCGGAGGTCCGGCACTGGCCGCTTGCCGGGTGGCTGGCCGAGCAGGCAGGCACCCTGTTCATCAGGCGCGGCGCCGGCGATGGGCAGCAGCTACGCGTGCAGATCGGCCAGCAGTTGGTCACAGGCCACCCCATGCTGCTGTTCCCCGAAGGCACGACCACCGACGGGCACCAGCTCAGGACGTTTCATGGGCGCCTGTTGGCGGCAGCCATCGACCAGGGCATCGCCGTGCAACCGGTGGCCATCCAATACCAGCGGCGGGGCCAGATCGACTCCTTGGCGCCCTTCGTGGGGGATGATGATCTAGTGTCACACCTGCTGCGGTTGCTGGCACAACCTCGCGGCCAAGTACGCATTCACCTGCTCGATCCACTGACAAGTCATGGCAAGGGCCGCACGCTGCTGGCGCTCCAGGCCCAGCGTTCGATCCATCAGGCGCTCTACGGCACACCAGAGCCACCGGTACTTCACAGGCCGTGTGCGACCGCCACCTGAACGCAGCGCCCTGGCGCCAACCACGCGGCAGATCAGTCAATCAACGAGCGGGCCGGCCTGTGCCCGATGGCTGGCAGCGAAGGCTTGTACCAGGGGGTAGAACGCGCGGAAATCATCGAGCAACGGCACGTACAGGCGATCAAGTTCCTCCATGACCCCTGCCAAGCCTTCAGGCCGTGACAAGCGCCGGGCGATCCCGGCGAACACCTGTTCTAGCGTGGCGAAGTCAGCATAGGAGCTCAGCCAGTCAGACTGCGCCATGGAAGGCGCGATGTGGGCCAACCGGCCCGGCAGCGCGGGCTCGGCCAACAGCACCTGATAGAACCCATGGGTGAACTGACGCAGCGGCTGGCGCCCATATTCAGGCCAGTGACGCGCCAGGCAGTGGTCGAAGAAGACGTCCAGCGCAATCCCCGCAAACCGGCGTCGCACCTGCGTAAAACGCGCCAGGGAGGCTCGCACGACAGGGTGCGTGTCAGTGAAACTGTCGATGTGCCGGTGCAGGCGGATGGACGCCTCGATTTGCGGCGCGAACCGCCCTTCCAGCGAGCCTTTGACGAAGTCCCCGTAGAGGCTGCCCAGCAACTGCTGTGGGGCTGGTCCCCCAAGGTGAAGGTGTGCAAGATAATTCATGGCGCCAGTCTATCACTTGCCTGGAATGCATCGCCGCCGAGCGATATACCGTCTGGCTATCTGTTCGGAACACTTAAAGCTTTGCGACTCCCTTTGACTCTCAGGTATCCGTCATGACCACGCTATTCGATCCAATCACCCTGGGCGACCTGGAACTGCCCAATCGCATCATCATGGCCCCACTCACCCGCTGCCGCGCAGACGCCGGCCGCGTGCCGAACGCACTGATGGCCGAATACTATGTGCAACGTGCCAGTGCCGGCCTGATCATCAGCGAGGCGACCTCGGTCAGCCCCATGGGCGTGGGCTACCCGGACACGCCGGGCATATGGAGCGCTGAACAGGTCAGGGGCTGGACCAACGTCACCAATGCCGTGCATGCCGCAGGCGGCCGAATCTTCTTGCAGCTGTGGCACGTGGGGCGCATTTCCCATCCACGCTACCTCAATGGCCAGTTACCGGTCGCACCCAGCGCCATCCAACCCAAGGGGCACGTGAGTCTGGTTCGCCCGCTCAGCGACTACCCCACGCCTCGGGCGCTGGATACCGAAGAGATCAGCGACATCGTCGAGGCCTTCCGCACGGGTGCCGAAAACGCCAAGGCCGCAGGCTTTGACGGCGTCGAGATTCATGGCGCCAACGGCTATTTGCTCGACCAGTTCCTGCAAAGCAGCACCAACCAGCGTACTGACGCGTACGGCGGCTCGCTGGAAAACCGGGCCCGCCTGCTGCTGGAGATCACCGACGCCGTAGTCCAGGTATGGGGAGCGCAGCGCGTCGGGATGCACTTGGCGCCGCGCGCCGATGCCCACGACATGGGCGATACCGACCGTGCCCAGACCTTCACGTATGTGGCGCGGGAGTTGGGCAAGCGGGGCATTGCCTTCATCTGCTCACGGGAACGTGAGCGCGACGACAGCCTTGGCCCTGCACTCAAAGCAGCATTTGGCGGCGTCTATATCGTCAACGAAGGTTTCGACAAGGCCAGTGCCAATGCGGCCTTGGCCGATGGCAAGGCTGACGCCGTGGCCTTTGGCGTGCCGTTCATCGCCAACCCGGACCTGCCTGCACGCCTGGCTGGCGATGCGCCATTGAACGAAGCTCACCCGGAAACGTTCTATGGCCAAGGTCCGGTGGGGTACATCGATTACCCACGCCTGTAAGGCCTGAGACAGAGGCCAGGACCCGGCCCCTGTCGTTCCCGGTCAAGGCTTGGCGTTGATCTGCTGTTGCAGGTTCTGCAACTGGCTCTGGACGTTGTTCAGGTTACGGGTCATCTGACCACGAAACGCGTCGAACTCCTGCACCGATGCGCCACCGCCGGCCGTGGTGTTGGGGCGGTTGTCCAGCTGGCTTTTGAGCACCAGCACATCCTGCTCCAGGCTTTCGATGGCGGCATTGGGGTTGCCTTGTTTTTTCAGCGCCGCCACCTCCTCGCTCAGGCTCTTGAGTTGCCCGTCGAGCTTGCCCCCATCGACCTGGCCCGACTTGAGCGCTGCCAACTCGCCGTTCACCGCCTTCAACTGCGCCTGCAACTGCGTTTGCAGTTCGGTCACCGCCCTCTGCTGTTCACGGGTGTCGGCCAGGACCTGCTCCAGGCGCTTGCCAAGGTCCCCGGCCTGGCCCGCCACGCCCGCCTGCTGCTTGCCCTGTTCGGCCAGACTGGCCTGCAACTGGCTGATCTGCTGTTTGAGGGCTTCACTGCCACTGTTGCTCGACGAGGCGCTGGCTTCGACCTTGCCGCTGATCGCCTGCAATCGCCCTGCCGCGTCTTCGCTGATGCGCGCGAAGCTCTCCTGGGTGGCGACCAGTTGCTGCTCCATCAGGGAGATCTGCCGATAGCTCCACCACCCTAGACAACCCAGGGCGATGAACGCAGCCACCAGCATCGCCCACAACGGGCCGGTGCTCGGTGGCCTTGCCGCTTGGCGGCGACTGCGCGGGACATGGGCCGCAAGCAACTCATCGTCGTCATCCGGCGTCCCTGCGCGCAAGGCCGGTACATCATCGAAATCATCGCGAGCATCAAAGCGCATGAGCATCCCACCACAGAGGTTGCAAATAAGCGGGATTATAAACCGCGCGCGCAGCCAGGTGATGCCCGACGTCGTGGTGAGCGCTTACCGGCCAGGCGGCTGGTGTTTCCACCAGGTGCAGAATTCGTCCAATGCCGCCCATACGCTAGTGGTGGGCTGGTAGCCCAGGTACTGACTGGCGCGGCTGATGTCCAGGGTAAAATCGCGACTCATCACCTGCATGGCCAGGCGTGACAGCGTAGGCTCGGGCCGCCCCGGCCATAGGGCGCACGCCGCCTCGTTGAGCGCGGCCAGGCCGTAGGCCAGCCCATAGCCTCGGTAGCGGGTGACCTGGGGGAGCTGAAGCTGGCGCAGGACATAGTTGATCACGTCCCATAACGGCAAGGGCTGGCCATTGCTGATGTTGTATGCTTGCCCAAGCGCGCGCCCGTCAGCGAACACTGCGCTGTACAGCGCTTCGTTCAGGTTGTGAATACTGGTGAAGTCAACTTTGTTCAAGCCGTTGCCGATAATTGCCAGCCTGCCTTTGCGTTGCAGGTGCACCAGCCGCGGCAGCAGGCTCGTATCGCCTGCACCGATGACGAAACGTGGGCGCAGCGCCAATACTTCGAGGCCAAACTCCTGGGCACCGAAAACCTTCTGTTCGGCAATGAACTTGGTCCTGGCGTAGTGATTGGCAAACCGGCCGGGCACCTGATCCTCGCCAATGGCCATGCGTGAACGACCATTGAAGTAGATCGACGGCGAAGACAGGTGCACAAGACGACGTACGTGTTCCTTCAGGCAGCCTTCGACGACGTTCTCGGTGACCACCACGTTGCCCTGGGCGAACGTCTGATAGGGCCCCCAGTGCCCCACAGCACCGGCGCAATGCACCACGGTCTCGACGCCCTGGCACAGGCGCCGGGCCAATTCCGCGTCGCCAAGGTCGCCCGGGATGAACTGCGCGCCACGCCGCACCAGATGCTCCACACCTTCGGCACGTCGGCCACTGACCCGCACATCCAGCCCCCGCTCCAGGGCCAGCCGAGCGAAACGCCCGCCGATGAAGCCACTCGCGCCAGTGACCAGAATTCGCATGTAACACTCCGCCTTGCCTGATGTTCAGAAGCCTTTGACGCCCTTCGGCGCTACAACGGCACCAGCCAGTGGTGGGCGCTGTGGCGCAGGTGGTCGGTCAGCTGTGCCAGCAGTTGCCCGCCGTTACGCCAATGATGCCAGTACAACGGTACGTCGATCGGGGTATCGCTGCAGATTTCCACCAATTGGCCGCTTGCCAGTTGCTCGCGGGCCTGCAACTCCGGCACCAGCCCCCAACCCAACCCCGCTTCGGTCATGCGCAAAAAGCCTTCGGAAGAGGGGCACAAATGATGCAGAAAACCGTCCTGCATACCTAAAGAGGCCAAGTAGCGGTGCTGTAGAAAATCGTCGGGGCCATAGACGATTGCGGGCGTGCGAGCCAGGCGGCAGGCATCGAAGCCTTGGGCAAAATGCTGCTTCATGAAGGCAGGGCTGGCCAATGCCCGATAACGCATTGCCCCCAGGGCCAGGCTGCGGGCGCCGGCCACTGGGCGTTCGCTGCCGCACAGGCAGGCCGCCACATCACCGGCGCGCATGCGCTTGAGACCTACTTCCTGGTCCTCGACTACCAGATCGGTAAGCACCTTGTGCTCGGCACAGAATTGCCCCACTGCGCCGGCCCACCACGTGGCCAGGCTATCGGCATTGAGCGCGATGCGCAGACGTTCCGGCATGCCCCCTTCTTCGAGCGCGGGTACCTGGCGCTGCAAGTCGCGCTCAAGCAGGCGCACCTGCTGCACATGGTTGAGCAATTGCCGGCCTACCTCGGTCGGGCCAGGCGGAGCAATGCGAACCAGTACCGGCTGCCCCACCCGCGCCTCCAGCAACTTGATGCGCTGCGACACGGCCGATTGAGACAGGCCCAGCACCTGCGCTGCACGCTCGAAGCCGCCTTGCTCGACGACGGCAGCGAGGGCCGCGAGCAACTTGTAGTCGAACATCGATTTTCCTAATGACCGTTGAGCTTTATTGATTTTTCTTATAACCCGCAAGTTGTCACACTAGCCAGCATCTTTCGAGGAGTCGTCTTCCATGTGGCAGAGTTATCTCAATGGCCTACTGGTCGCCCTGGGCCTGATCATGGCCATTGGTACGCAGAACGCATTCGTTCTGGCGCAAAGCCTGCGCCGCGAGCATCACTTGCCGGTAGCGGCGCTGTGCATCCTGTGTGATGCCCTGTTGGTCGCCGCAGGTGTGTTCGGTCTTGCCACGGCCTTGGCCCATAATCCGACGCTGCTGAGCGTGGCCCGCTGGGGGGGCGCGGTATTCCTCATCTGGTACGGGATCAAAGCCCTGCGCAGTGCCTTCTCCGACCAGAGCCTGCAGCACCAGCAGGGCCAGGGCATGCGTTCACGGCGGGCCGTGCTGCTCAGTGCCCTGGCGGTCACCTTGCTCAACCCCCACGTCTATCTTGACACTGTGCTGCTGATCGGCTCGCTCGGGGCCCAGCAGACGGCGCCAGGGGCCTACGTGGCGGGGGCTGCCAGCGCCTCGCTGCTGTGGTTCTCGACCCTGGCGATCGGGGCGGCATGGCTGGCTCCCTGGCTGGCACGGCCAGGCACCTGGCGTCTGTTGGACCTGATGGTGGCCGTGATGATGTTTGCCGTGGCAGCGCAACTGATCTTCAACTGATCATTCGAGCCCAGGGTGCCAGCGCGTGACGTCCCTGCCCATCCTGCCTGGAAACGACCGCCACCGGTCGCTGCCCGCCAAGGCACCTGGAACCTCTAATCCCTATGTTTGTTGCGTGGTTATGCGCCAAGGCTTGGTGCTATGATCCAGCCCTTGCGTCGCAAAGAGTACAAACTCGCCGACGCACATAGGGCCGCCCGTGATCGGCCCTGCGCAAACCGCGAACTAGACCTGAATCAGGAGATCTACCATGGCTTTTGAATTGCCGCCGCTGCCCTACGCCCACGATGCCCTGCAGCCGCACATCTCCAAGGAAACCCTGGAGTATCACCACGACAAGCACCACAACACCTATGTCGTGAACCTGAACAACCTGGTACCGGGCACCGAATTCGAAGGCAAGACCCTGGAAGAGATCGTCACCTCGTCGTCGGGTGGCATCTTCAACAACGCCGCTCAAGTGTGGAACCACACCTTCTACTGGAACTGCCTGTCGCCAAACGGCGGTGGCCAGCCGACCGGCGCCCTGGCAGAAGCCATCAACACCGCTTTCGGTTCCTTCGACAAGTTCAAGGAAGAGTTCACCAAGACCTCCGTCGGCACCTTCGGTTCCGGCTGGGGCTGGCTGGTCAAGAAAGCGGATGGTTCCCTGGCGCTGGCCAGCACCATCGGTGCCGGCAACCCGCTGACCAGCGGCGATACCCCGCTGCTGACCTGCGATGTCTGGGAACACGCCTACTACATCGACTACCGCAATCTGCGTCCAAAGTATGTCGAGGCGTTCTGGAACCTGGTCAACTGGGCCTTCGTGGCTGAGCAGTTCGAAGGCAAGACCTTCAAGGCCTGAGTCCAGCACTGTTCTTGAAGCCCGGCCACGTGCCGGGCTTTTTCATGCCTGCTACTGGGCGATGCCGCACTTGCTCAGCGTGCATAGCGCGCTAACATCAAATTTTCGGTTTCTTGACGACGTCCCACTCAAGTTACCCAGGGTTTCAACCGATACACTGCTAATGACCGTCCCGTAGTGAACGGTCATGATTGATGGCAAAATAATGTCATTTGCATGGATTAAGGAACCTCCATTGAAGCTGGAATTGCGTAACAGCTTGTCGGTCAAGTTGCTCAGGGTCGTGCTCCTGGCGGCGCTAGCGGTCGGCGTCGTGCTCAGCTGTGCGCAAATCGTCTATGACACCTACAAGACCCGCCAGGCCGTCAACAATGACGCCCAGCGCATTCTTGACATGTTCCGCGATCCTTCTACACAGGCGGTCTACAGCCTGGACCGTGAAATGGGCATGCAGGTCATGGAAGGTCTGTTTCAGGACGAGTCGGTGCGAATGGCCTCCATCGGTCACCCCAACGAAACCATGCTGGCAGAAAAGTCCAGGCCGTTGCAGGACATGCCCCTGCGCTGGCTCACCGATCTAATTCTTGGCCAGGAGCGTACCTACACCACGCAGCTGGTAGGCCGGGGGCCCTACAGTGAATATTACGGCGACCTCAACATCACCCTCGACACGGCCGCCTATGGCGAAGACTTTCTGATCAACGCCGTGATCATCTTCATCTCTGGCGTGCTTCGGGCGCTTGCCATGGGGCTGGTGCTGTACCTGGTCTACCACTGGCTGTTGACCAAGCCACTCTCCAAAATCATCGAACACCTCACCCAGATCAATCCAGACCGCCCCAGCCAGCATCAGCTCCCACTGATAAAGGGCCATGAGAAGAACGAGCTGGGCCTTTGGGTGAACACCGCCAACCAGTTGCTGGCATCAATCGAACGCAATACCCACCTGCGCCATGAGGCCGAGAACAGTCTGCAGCGCATGGCCCAGTACGACTTCCTCACCGGCCTGCCCAATCGCCAGCAACTGCAGCAGCAACTGGACAAGATCCTGGTGGACGGTGGGCGCCTGCAACATCGGGTGGCCGTGCTCTGCGTAGGCCTTGACGACTTCAAGGGCATCAACGAGCAGTTCACCTATCAGGTCGGCGATCAGCTGCTGCTGGCCCTGGCCGATCGCCTGAGGGCCCACAGCGGACGCTTGGGCGCGCTGGCGCGGCTGGGGGGCGACCAGTTCGCCCTGGTGCAGGCCAACATCGAACAGCCCTACGAAGCGGCAGAGCTTGCGCAAAGCATCCTGGACGACCTGGAGGTGCCTTTCGACCTGGACCACCACCAGCAGATCCGCCTGCGCGCCACCATTGGCATCACCCTGTTCCCGGAAGACGGCGACAGCACCGAGAAGCTCCTGCAAAAAGCCGAGCAGACCATGACCCTGGCCAAGGCGCGTTCACGCAATCGCTACCAGTTCTACATCGCCAGCGTGGACACCGAGATGCGCCGGCGCCGCGAACTGGAAAAGGACCTGCGCGAGGCCCTGCCACGCAACCAGCTGTACCTGGTCTACCAACCGCAGATCAGCTATTGCGATCATCGCGTTGTAGGGGTCGAGGCGTTGCTGCGCTGGCAGCATCCGGAACTGGGCATGGTGCCGCCCGATCAGTTCATACCGCTGGCCGAACAGAACGGCAGCATCATCGGGATCGGCGAGTGGGTGCTGGATCAGGCCTGCCGGCAGTTGCGCGAATGGCACGACCTGGGCTTCAGCGAGCTGCGCATGGCGGTCAACCTGTCCACTGTGCAACTTCACCACAGCGAACTGCCGCGGGTGGTGAACAATCTGCTCCAGGCCTATCGCCTGCCTCCGCGCAGCCTGGAACTGGAGGTGACCGAAACCGGCCTGATGGAGGACATCAGCACCGCAGCCCAGCACTTGCTGAGCCTGCGGCGTTCGGGCGCCCTGATCGCCATCGACGACTTCGGTACTGGGTACTCGTCTTTGAGCTACCTCAAGTCCTTGCCCTTGGACAAGATCAAGATCGACAAGAGCTTCGTGCAGGACCTGCTCGATGACGACGATGACGCGACCATCGTGCGCGCCATCATTCAGTTGGGCAAAAGCCTGGGCATGCAGGTCATTGCCGAAGGCGTGGAAACCGCCGAACAGGAAGCCTACATCATTGCCCAAGGCTGCCACGAGGGCCAGGGCTACCACTACAGCAAGCCGCTGTCGGCCCGGGAACTGACCAGCTTCCTCAGGCAGGCCCAGCGCAATCAGGTTTCCATGCTCTGAATGCACAGGTGACACGCCGTGACCTGCTTTTACATGAATCGCAGGCTGAACCCTTTACAGCAAATGCAAATCTTTCGCATGATGTGCCGGTTCAGCGTGCCATCGCGCACGGTTCACCCATGGTCCAACCACACGACGCAGGAAACCAACAATGATTCGAATGCCCCTGGCCTCTGCCAGTCTGCTGGCCATTGCCATCGCTCTCGCCGGTTGCGGTGAAGGCAAGGACGACAAGGCCGCCGCGCCGCAAGCCCAGGCTCCCGCTGCCGCCAGCACCCCTGCAGCAACGCCAGGGGCTGTCGACGAAGCCGCTGCCAAGGCCGTGGTCAAGCACTACGCCGAGATGGTCCATGCCGTGTACAGCGACTCGCTGAGCACCGCCAAGACCCTGCAGGCCGCCGTCGACGCATTCCTCGCCACGCCCAACGATCAGACGCTCAAGGCCGCCAGGGACGCCTGGGTCGCTGCGCGCGTGCCCTACCTGCAAAGCGAAGTGTTCCGCTTCGGCAACACCATCATCGACGACTGGGAAGGCCAGGTGAACGCCTGGCCCCTGGACGAAGGCCTGATCGACTACGTCGACACCAGCTACGAGCACGCCCTGGGTAACCCGGCAGCCAGCGCCAACATCATCGCCAACACCGAGATCCAGGTGGGCGAAGAGAAAATCGACGTCAAGGACATCACCCCCGAGAAGTTGGCCAGCCTCAACGAACTGGGCGGCTCCGAAGCCAACGTCGCCACCGGCTACCACGCCATCGAATTCCTGCTGTGGGGCCAGGACCTGAACGGTACCGGCCCAGGTGCGGGTAATCGTCCGGCGTCGGACTACCTCGAAGGCGAGGGCGCCACGGGTGGCCACAACGACCGCCGCCGCGCCTACCTCAAGGCGGTCACCGACCTTCTGGTCGCCGACCTTGACGAGATGGTGGCCAACTGGGCGCCGAACGTGGCCGACAACTATCGCGCCAAGCTCGAAGCCGCGCCTGCCACCGACGGCTTGCGCAAGATGCTGTTCGGCATGGGCAGCCTTTCGCTCGGTGAGCTGGCTGGCGAGCGTATGAAGGTGTCCCTGGAGGCGAACTCGCCCGAGGACGAGCACGACTGCTTCAGCGACAACACCCATTACTCGCATTTCTACGATGCCAAGGGCATTCGCAATGTCTACCTGGGCGAGTACACCCGCCCTGATGGTACCAAGCTGACCGGGCCTAGCCTGTCTTCACTGGTGGCCAAGGCCGACCCTGCTGCCGATGCGACCCTGCGCGCAGACCTGGAAGCCACCGAAGCGAAGATCCAGGTGATCGTCGACCACGCCCTCAAGGGCGAGCACTATGACCAACTGATCGCCGCCGACAACGCCGCCGGCAACCAGATCGTGCGTGATGCGATTGCAGCCCTGGTCAAGCAGACCGGTGCCATCGAACAGGCCGCCGGCAAACTGGGCATCGACAACCTGAACCCCGACACAGCCGACCACGAATTCTGATCCCATCTGGTGCGGCACCCGACGCCCGGCCTTGAGCCGGGCGTTTTCATGTCTGGGCCGTAGAGGGGTTAAACCATGGCCAGCATTACTTACGACAGGAGCACTCACGTCGACGATTTCATCTAGCAAACGCAAATTGCTCTTATTCAATGATCCTGGGCCTGATAAGCTTGCACGCCGGATTTTCGTTCAGGCCCAGGATTCTGCATGTCCCTGCCGCTGTCCCGACTTGCCCCTCTGCTGCTGGTCTTTGCCCTCGCCGCCTGTGACGACGCCCCGCGTTTTACCCAGGCCGAGCCGGGCGAAGCGCTGTCAGGTGGCAAGACGACCGTGTTGCGCAGTGACCGCAATGCGTATTCGCTGCCCGCCGCCAACCTCTCCCATGAGCGGCGCCTGGACTTTGCAGTAGGCAACAGCTTCTTTCGCAACCCTTGGGTCATCGCCCCCTCCACCACCACGGCGCGCGACGGCCTGGGCCCCTTGTTCAACACCAACGCCTGCCAGAACTGCCATGTGCGCGACGGGCGCGGTCACCCACCCGCGGCAAGTGCCAGCAATGCGGTCGGCATGCTCGTGCGCCTGTCGATACCTGACCAACCCTACCTGGCCAAGGTCATCGAACGTCTGGGGGTGGTACCAGAACCTGTATACGGCACCCAGCTTCAGGACATGGCCATCCCTGGCGTAGCGCCTGAAGGCAAGGTGCGCATGACCTACACGGCGCAGACGGTCTCGTTCAAGGATGGCCATCAGGTCGAGCTGCGCATGCCGGCGTTGCAGATCACCCAACTGGGCTACGGGGCCATGCACCCGGACACGCGCTTTTCGGCGCGCGTGGCGCCACCGATGATCGGCCTGGGCCTGCTCGAGGCGATTCCCGAGGCTGACGTATTGGCCAACGAAGACCCGGACGACCGCAATCGCGATGGGATTCGGGGACGCGCCAACCGCGTGTGGGACGATGCGCTGGGGCGCACGGTTGTCGGCCGCTTTGGGTGGAAAGCGGGCCAGCCCACTGTGAACCAGCAGAATGCGCATGCGTTCGCCGGCGACATGGGCCTGACGACGACATTGCAGCCCAACGACGACTGCACCCAGGCTCAGGTCGAATGCCGCGCCGCGCCCAATGGCGACGGCGTGGCAGGGGAAAAGGAAGTCAGTGACAACATCCTGCGCCTGGTCACCTTCTATACCCGCCACCTGGCCGTGCCGGCCCGTCGGGATGTGGCCACCCCCCAGGTGCTGGCAGGCAAGAACCTGTTCTATAAGGCCGGGTGCCAGGGTTGTCATATCCCTCAGTTCACCACCGCCAGCGATGCTGCCGAGCCGGAACTCGCCGGCCAGATCATCCGGCCCTATACCGATCTACTGCTGCATGACATGGGCCCCGGCCTTGCCGATGAACGAACCGAATTTGCCGCCAACGGCCAGGACTGGCGTACGGCCCCGCTCTGGGGAATCGGCCTGAGCGAAACGGTCAGCGGTCACTCGCAATTTCTGCATGACGGACGCGCGCGCAACCTGCTCGAAGCGGTGCTGTGGCACGGCGGCGAAGCCCAGGCAGCACGCGATTTCGTCCTTACATTCGATGCCGAGCAGCGCGCTGCCCTGCTGGCGTTTTTGAAATCACTTTAAACATGCACAGGAGCCGGCCATGTTCCGACCCAAACTGTTGTTTACCAGCCTCGCTGCCCTGGCCCTTGGCGCCTGCTCCCCGCAGGATCCGCAGGCCGTCACCTCCGCGGCCATCGCCAAGCAGGTGATCCTTCCCACCTACAGCCGCTGGGTCGAAGCCGACCGCATGCTGGCCGCCAGCGCCCTGGCGTTCTGCGAAGGCAAGGAAACCCTGGAAAAGGCGCGTGCCGATTTCCTCAATGCGCAAAAGGCCTGGGCCGAGCTGCAGCCCTTGCTGGTGGGCCCGCTGGCTGAGGGCAACCGTGCATGGCAGGTACAGTTCTGGCCTGACAAGAAGAACCTGGTCGGCCGTCAGGTCGAGCAGCTGGTCAATGGGGACAAGCCTGTCGATGCGGCCTCCCTCGCCAAGGCGAGCGTTGTGGTCCGCGGTTTATCAGCCTATGAATACATCTTGTTCGACAGCAAGCCGGACATCGCCACGGCCGAGCAGAAGGCGCGTTACTGCCCGATGCTGGTGGCCATCGCCGAGCACCAGAAGGGGCTGGCCGAGGAAATCCTCAAGGGCTGGAACAGCACCGAGGGCATGCTCTCGCAGATGACCAAGTTCCCCAACCAGCGCTACGCCGATTCGCACGAAGCCATCGCCGACCTGCTGCGTGCACAGGTAACCGCTTTGGACTCGCTGAAGAAGAAGCTGGGTGCGCCCATGGGACGGCAAAGCAAAGGCATCCCACAGCCCCTGCAAGCGGAAGCCTGGCGTAGCCACAACTCCATGAATAGCCTCCAGGCCAGCCTCAAGGCGGCCCAGGCGGTTTGGGTGGGTGTGGACAATAAAGGGCTGCGCGGGCTGCTGCCAGGCGATCAGAAGGCGCTTGCGCAAAAGATAGACGATGCCTACGCCAATTCATTGAAGTTGCTGGCTGATAACCAGAAAACCTTGGGCGAGCTACTGGCCGACGACGCAGGTCAGCAGACCCTCAACCAGATCTACGACAGCCTCAACGTCGTGCACCGCCTGCATGAAGGTGAATTGGCCAAGGCGCTTAACATTCAGTTGGGCTTCAACGCCAACGACGGTGACTGATCATGCTGCGACGCCAGGCCTTGAAACTCGGTAGCGTTGTACTCAGTGCCCTCACCTTGGGCGGCTGGAGTCTTCTGCGCAAAAAAGGCAGCGAGCCCTTGCTGCTGTCGGCACGCGACGACGCCGACGGCAAGCACTATGCCGTGGGCTATCGCCTGGACGGCACCCAGGTGTTCAGTACCCAGGTGGCCCAGCGTTGCCATGCCATCATCGATCACCCGGAGCGGCCCATTGCCTTGTTCGTGGCTCGCCGCCCAGGGACTGAAAGCTACCTGATCGACCTGCGCGACGGGAAGCTGTTGCAGACGGTGGTATCGCCGCCTGACCGGCATTTCTATGGTCATGCCGTGCTGCACAAGGACGGTCAGTGGCTGTACACCACCGAAAACGATACCCGAGACCCAGGACGTGGCGTGCTGGGGGTCTACCGTTTCGACGACGAGCGCCTGGTGCGCACCGGCGAGCTCAGCACCCACGGCATTGGCCCGCATGAAGTCGCCTGGCTGCCGGACGGCGAAACGCTGGTGGTCGCCAACGGGGGTATCCGCACCGAGGCCGAAAGCCGAGTGGAGATGAACCTTGATGCCATGGAGCCGAGCCTGGTGCTGATGCAGCGCGACGGCACCTTGTTGAGCAAGGAAACCCTGGCCCAGCAGATGAACAGTGTTCGTCACTTGGCGGTAGCCCGCGATGGCACCATTGCCGCGTGTCAGCAGTTCATGGGGGATGCCTCGGAAACTGCCGAGCTGCTGGCAATCAAACGACCAGGCCAGGCTTTCCAGGCCTTCCCAGTTCCGCACCACCAGTTACAGGCCATGGCCCAGTATACGGCCAGCGTGGCCATACACGACGAACTGCGCCTGGTGGCACTGACAGCACCACGGGCCAACCGCCTGTTCGTCTGGGACCTGGACAGCGGCGCCGTGCGTCTGGATGCGCCCATGCCCGACTGTGCCGGCGTTGGCGCGGTGAAGGACGGGTTCGTGGTGACATCGGGCCAAGGCCGCTGCCGGTTCTATGATTGCCGCAAGCACCAGCTCGTCGGCCAGCCCCTGAACCTGCCTTCAGGCTTCTGGGACAATCACCTGCATGTGATCTGAAACGGGCGTCAGGCTGTGCCCTGCGGCTCAACCAAACGGCCGCAGCCCCTGGCGCATGCCGAACAGGAACAACAGCAGGTCGTGATCAGGCTGCACCTTGGCATGCTGCTGTGGCTTTACCTCGCGCGGCAAAGCACATTGCTCAGCCAGTTCCGATTGGCTGAACACCACGGTTTTCGGTTGTTCCCAGGCTGCCACTGCAACCGTGGTGAGCGCCAAGCCCCCAACCAGAAACAAAGTTCGAGCTATTTCTAGTTTCATTGCCCTAACCCTTTGACAGCGCTGCCAAACGCCATTGGATAAACGTAGTGCAACCTAGGCGCCTTTGCACCGCTCAACGACGAATGGCAGCACCGGTATCGAGGGTGCCTGCGCAAGGGGTACAGGCCTTGTGAACCGTCATGCACCTTAACCCTTGCGCAGCACATACACGCGCCACATGGCATAAAACGGCAGGAAGTCGAGGCGTTCCTGGATCCTGAAACCAGCGGCTGCGAACTCCGCCTCAACCGTTTCGGCAGGTAACACAAAACGGTTCTGGTAACTGTCCGGCCCGTGCTCGGTATCGCGACGGTGCTCGAGCTTCCTGCGCCGCCAGGCTTTGAAATTGCCATCGACCCACAGCGACACAATCACGCTGTCTCGGCTAACCCGTTGAAACTCCTTAAGAATCGCTTTCCTGTGAGCCGCTTCGCCAATATGGTGAAACAGACGCATGCAAAAAATGCTGTCCACCGCGTTATCCGGTAACTCGATGGCAAAGGCCGAGGTCTGCAAAGGTCGTACCCGGGCCACGACTTCCGGTGGTTGGGACGCGCATGCCGTCTCGATCATGTCGGCGGAATTGTCTGCTCCAATGATCACGCGGTTGGCTTTTTCCGCCAGCAGTGGCCAGAAGCGACCCGCTCCGCAGGGCAGGTCCAAGACCAAGCCCGGTTCGCCCGCCAGCATCAGGGCCCGGCGAGCCAACTGCTCATCGCGTTTATGGGACAGGCGCCTGGCCAAGCCGGCCTGGTGCTTCAAAAAATACTGTTGGGCATGGGCCTTGTCGTATTTACGGGAAAACTCGAGGTTGATGGGGCTGCGCATCGGGCATCTCCTGATTCCAATGGCGGCCAGACTAAGCAGCCAAGCGTTGGAATCAGGTTATGACGTTGTGAAAAAAGCGTTCTTCACCAGGATATTTCTTACAGGCTATTACGAAAGTGTATTCAGCTCACCCTTGACCACGGTACTGCTGAGGTCCACTTGGAATCGGCAGCCATGGGGATGGGTCGAGGTCAGCGTGACCTGCCAGCCTTGGTCATCGCAAATGCGCTGGACCAACGACAAGCCAAGGCCAAGGCCTTCCCCTCGGCGTTCTTCCCCGCGTACGAAGGGCTTGAACATGGCCTCGCGCTGCTCCTCGGGGATGCCTACCCCGCTGTCCTCCACGGTGAAACTTGTGGCTTGCAGAGTCAGACGAATGTAACCGCTGTCGGTGTAATGGGCGGCGTTACGCAGCAGGTTGCCCATGACCGATTGCAGGAAGGTGGCGTTGTACAAGACCGGACCTGCGTTGCCACGGCCTTCGTAATGCAGCGTCAGCCCCTTTTGTTCGATGGTGTCGCGCCAAACCCCGATCAATTCGTCCCCTACTTCGCGCAGGGTTGCCCGCGATGCCACAGCACCTTCGTCCCTTTGGGCCCGGGCCAGCATGAGGAAGGTTTTCACCAGCTCGCGCATTTCCTCGGTGGCGCGTGCCACCCGTTCGACCTGACTGCGCGAACGCGCATCCAAGGCCGGGTTTTCCATGAGCAACTCGCATGAGGTCGCCAGCACCATCAGTGGTGTACGCAACTCGTGGCTGACGTCACTTGTGAACAGGCGCTCGCGCGTCAAGGCATCGCGCAGACGGCCCAGGGTGTCATCGAAGGCCACTGCCAACTGCCCGACCTCGTCAGCGGCGTAGTCAGGTGCCAAGGGTGGCGCCAACCCAAGCAGCTGGTCGCGATGGCGCACCTGGCGCGCCAGGCGGATGACCGGTGCCATCACTCGACGCGCCACCAACCAGCCCAGGATCACGGCGAGCACCAGGCTCAATACGAACCCTACGACCACTACGGCGAACAGCAGCCGCTCTCTCTCCTCGAAGTCGCTTTGATCCTGCAACAGCACGTAACGACGACCGTCCACGATCTCCACCATGGCGTGATACGAAAGCTGGTCGCGAAAGACCTCGTGGAAACCCCGGTCCAGATGGCGCAGGTCCTTGGGCAGCTCGAAGTCATCCCGCCCACCGCTGAAGTAGAACAGTTGGTCCGGTCGCGGGCGGTGACTCCAGTCGCTGACACTGTCCATGCGCAACAGCCGCTGCAGGTCACCGCCGAGCACCGAGGAAATCAGGCGCTCTTCCACCAGGTGCACGGTGGAAACGATACCCACCGCGAAAGCCCCGGCCACCAGCGCGCTCATCAGCGCAAAGGCAATGATGATGCGCTGGGCAAGGCTCTGTTTAAACTCCATCGCGACCCTCGGCGAGGCGATAGCCGACGCCATGGACGGTATGCAGCAGGGGTTTTTCGAAAGGTTTGTCGATCACCTGACGCAACTGGTGTACATGGCTGCGCAGGCTGTCGCTGTCAGGGCAGTCATCGCCCCACAGGGCCTCTTCCAGTACTTCGCGCCGCAACACGTGCGGGCTCTTCTGCATGAGTACCGCCAGCAGTTTCAGGCCGACCGGGTTGAGCTTGAGCAGGCGGCCTTGCCGGCTGACCTCCAGTGTGTCGAGGTCGTAGCTCAGGTCGGCGACCTGCAGCGTGCGACGGCCACCACCCTGCGCCCTGCGCAGCACAGCCTCGATACGCGCGGACAGCTCGGACAGGGCGAAGGGCTTGAGCAGGTAGTCATCGGCGCCGGAGCGGAAGCCTTGCAGCCGATCGTCCAGTTGATCGCGGGCGGTAAGCATGATCACCGGCGTGTCGCGGCGGGCGTCTTCGCGCAGGCGCTTGCACAGCGTATAGCCATCGATACCCGGCAACATGATGTCGAGCACGATCAGGTCATAGTGCTCGGTCGCTGCCAGGTGCAGGCCCGACAACCCATCCTGGGCACAGTCGACGGTATAGCCCTTCATGCCAAGGTAGTCGGCAAGGTTGGCCAGAATATCGCGGTTGTCTTCAACCAAGAGGATGCGCATGAATTTCTCCTGTGCGACGCTGCTCGCGGTGATGCGCGGCAGGCGCAGCTTAAGGCCTAAGCCTGCGGGGTGCCAGCCTTTGGATGAATTCAGGCGGCTTGACGTTTTTTTCACTGAACCTTCACGGACACAGCATAGGAGCGGCTCGACAATGCGCGACCTTTCCGTGCCCTGGAGCCGCCATGCAGCAACCAATTTGCCCTCGCCCCTTGAACCTGTGGCTGTACCTGGGTATTCCACTGGCCACCATGCTTGCGCTGGTGGCGCTCGAATGGACCTCGGTGGACATGGACGTGGCCAATCTGTTCTTCGATACCGCCACCGGGCAGTTCATCGGTCGGCACAGCTACCTGCTGGAGAACATCCTGCATGACCGGGTCAAGCAGGGCGTTATCTTGCTGGGCGTCCTGGCACTGGCTGTTTTTGTGGCAAGTTTTTTGGTCAGGGGCTTGTACGGCTGGCGCCGCGAACTGGGCTGCTTGGTACTCGCTCTGGGGGTATCCACCGCCTTCGTCACGCCGCTGAAGAAACTGACGCAGGTGCAGTGCCCTTGGAGCCTCACGCAGTTCGGCGGCTCGGAAACCTACAGCAAGCTGCTTGAGCCAAGGCCTGCTACCGACAAGCCGGGGCTGTGCTGGCCGGGCGGTCATGCGACCACCGGGTTCTGCCTGTTCGCGCTGTTTTTCGCGTTGCGTGATCGTAAACCGCGTCTTGCGCGCGTCGCGTTTGCGGTGGCCCTGATCGCCGGTACAGTGCTGTCGGTGGGCAGGATGATGCAAGGGGCGCACTTTTTGTCCCACAACGTCTGGACGGCTGTGTTCTGCTGGCTGATCGGCCTGGGTGCCTACTACCTGGTGCTGTACCGCAGACGCGCGCAGAACAGGCCAGCCACAGAGCCCCGCCCTGCCTGAGCCAGCACCCACCGATAGAATGCCGAGCCCTGAACAAAAAAGCCCCGGCTCTAGCGAGCCGGGGCTTTGGGGTACAGCGGGGGTAAGGCTGGCTTACATCATGCCGCCCATGCCACCCATGCCGCCCATGTCAGGCATGCCGCCGCCTGCTGGCTTGTCTTCCGGCAGGTCGGCAACCATGGCTTCGGTGGTGATCATCAGACCGCCGATCGAAGCAGCAGCTTGCAGTGCCGAACGGGTGACCTTGGCTGGGTCCAGGATGCCCATTTCGATCATGTCGCCGTACTCGCCGGTCGCAGCGTTGTAGCCGTAGTTGCCCGAACCCTGCTTGACCTTGTCGGCCACAACGCTTGGCTCGTCGCCGGCGTTGGCAGTGATCTGACGCAGTGGTGCTTCGATAGCACGGCGCAGCAGCGAGATACCGACGTTCTGGTCTTCGTTGTCACCTTTGAGGTCAACGATTGCAGACAGGGCGCGCACCAGGGCAACACCACCGCCAGGCACCACGCCTTCCTCGACCGCTGCACGGGTAGCGTGCAGGGCGTCTTCGACGCGGGCTTTCTTCTCTTTCATTTCGACTTCGGTGCCAGCACCGACCTTGATGACGGCAACACCGCCAGCCAGCTTGGCCAGACGCTCTTGCAGCTTCTCACGATCGTAGTCCGAAGAGGTTTCTTCGATCTGGGCACGGATCTGCTTGACGCGACCCTGAATATCATCTTCAGCGCCAGCGCCGTCGATGATGATGGTGTTTTCCTTGGACAGGGTCACGCGCTTGGCGTTGCCCAGGTGTTCCAGGGTAGCGGTTTCCAGGGACAGGCCGATTTCTTCGGAGATGACCTGGCCGCCGGTCAGGACGGCGATGTCCTGCAGCATGGCCTTGCGACGGTCGCCGAAGCCTGGCGCCTTGACCGCTGCAACCTTGACGATGCCGCGCATGTTGTTGACGACCAGGGTAGCCAGGGCTTCGCCTTCGACGTCTTCAGCAACGATCAGCAGTGGGCGGCCGGCCTTGGCAACGGCTTCCAGCACTGGCAGCAGCTCACGGATGTTGGAGATCTTCTTGTCGACCAGCAGCAGCAGCGGGCTGTCCAGCTCGGCAACCATGGTGTCTGGCTTGTTGACGAAGTACGGGGACAGGTAGCCGCGGTCGAACTGCATGCCTTCTACAACGGACAGCTCGTTTTCCAGGCCCGAACCTTCTTCGACGGTGATGACGCCTTCCTTGCCGACCTTCTCCATGGCTTCGGCGATGATTTCACCGATGGAGCTGTCGGAGTTGGCGGAAATGGTACCGACCTGGGCGATGGCCTTGGAATCGGCGCATGGCTTGGACAGGTTCTTCAGCTCGGCGACGATGGCGGAGGTGGCCTTGTCGATGCCGCGCTTGAGGTCCATCGGGTTCATGCCGGCAGCGACGGCCTTCAGGCCTTCGTTGACGATCGACTGAGCCAGCACGGTCGCGGTGGTGGTGCCGTCACCGGCTGCATCGTTGGCCTTGGAAGCGACTTCCTTGACCAGCTGGGCGCCCATGTTCTCGAAGGCGTCCTTGAGCTCGATTTCCTTGGCGACGGAAACGCCGTCCTTGGTGATGGTCGGCGCGCCGAAGCTCTTGGCCAGTACCACGTTACGGCCTTTCGGGCCCAGGGTCGCTTTTACCGCGTCAGCCAGAACGTTGACACCAACCAGCATTTTCTTGCGAGCGGAATCGCCGAATTTTACGTCTTTAGCAGCCATGATCGTTTAATCCTTGATAAATCTTTGGAGTAACGGGAAGTCGGTGGAAATCAGCCTTCAACAACGGCCAGGATTTCGTTTTCGGCCATGACCAGCAGGTCTTCGCCGTCGACTTTCACGGTGTTGCTACCCGAGTACGGGCCGAAAACCACTTTGTCACCCACTTTCACGGCCAGCGCACGTACTTCGCCGTTGTCCAGGACGCGGCCGGTGCCGACGGCGACGACTTCGCCGCGGTTTGGTTTTTCAGCGGCCGAACCTGGCAGGACGATACCGCCAGCGGTTTTCGATTCTTCTTCGCTGCGACGGATGACGACGCGGTCATGCAGAGGACGAAGCTTCATTGTCGATCTCTCCCAAATTGTGGTTTTCATCGGCCGGTGTCGACACCGGCGGTTTGATGCTGTCCGGCGTTGCCGGAAGGCCGCTCGCCACGAGCAAACGGCCTGAGTCATGTCTGGTGTCGCCACCAGAAACCTTGCGGTGACCACTACATGAGGCCGACCGAATCGATTACAAGGCTTGGTAGGGAAATTTTTTTGCACAGGCATGAAAAAGGGCCGCTTGGCGGCCCTGTTCTCACTGATCGCGGCGTTCGTACTCGCCTTCGATCACATTGGGTCGATGGCCCCCGCCATGCGGGGGCTGGCCCTGCAACGGGTCATCCTGGAACGCGCGCTGGCGGGTCGCTTGGGCCTGGGCGCGCTCGCGCATCTTGCGAGCCGCCAACTGGCGGGTAAAGGGCAACAGGCACAGCAGGCCAAGCACGTCGCTGATAAAACCGGGGATCATCAATAGCCCGCCGCCGACCGCCAGCATCATGCCATGGAACATGTCCTCGGCAGGCAGCTCACCGCGCTGCAGGCTTTCACGTGCACGCAGGGCCGTGGCCAACCCGGCCACTCGCATGACCAGGACCCCGAGGGCGGAGCCGGCGATGATGAGCAGCAACGCGGGGAAAAAACCGATGGCGGCGCTGACTTTCACGAAGACGAACAGCTCCAGCACGGGAAACAGCAGAAGCAGCAGTAGAAAAACACGCATCAAAGCATTCCTCGTCGCAAGACACCCTTGCAGTAAGACCTACAAATGGATGCGTGTGCTCCGCTTTTCAAGCAGGTATTTCGCTCAAGACCGGCCAGTGATCGGCGCGGGCCAGCAAAACCAAGGCTTCGCGCACTTGTGTCGGCGTATTGCAACGGCTCGGGAATGCCAACCAGTGGATCGCCTGGCCGATGCGCAGGTGCATCCCCTCGCTGTCGATACCGACCAACTGCGCAGGGATGTGGCTGGGAAGCTCGGCAAGCTGCACATAGTGCGCGATGGCGGCGGCGTGGTCGCTGTTCATGTGCTCGATCATGCCGCTCTCGACCTTGCCGGCGAAGGGATTGGCCAAGGTCACCTGATCGAGCCAGTGGATAGCACCGAAGCCACCAATGTACCGGTGGCGCACCGGCTCAAGCACCCAGAAATCGAAGTCGTGAGCCTGGTGGTAGTCGGCCGCGTCCGGAAAGTAGCGGTAATAGCGCAGGGCCGCTGCCTCGATGTTGGCCGGGTCCTGCAGCTTGCGCGCCTCGGCCATTACGGTCAGCCGCCCGACCGCCTGCACGTCCTGCGCCTCGCGTTCGCCCACCAGCAACGAACACTTGGCGTCTTTACTCAGGTTATGCGTGTGCTGGGCGATACGGCTGATCAGGATGAGGGGCCTGCCCTCTGCATCGAGGCAATAGGGCACGACCGAACCGAACGGGAAACCCGGCATGGACTTGGAATGGGTCGACAAGACTCCCCGGTATTCCTTGAGCAGCAATTCCCGTGCAGGACGGACGGCGTTCTCACTCACTTCAAAACCCCTCGCTGAAACCCGGTAGGCAGCAGGCAGTGATGGCTGGCACAAGCGCGACCAAGGCAGGCCTGGCGCCAATCGCCCGGCTTGACCTCGACGGCTTACCAGGTAACGCCAAAGCCTGCAGTGTAGCGGGTCTTGTCCAGGTCGCTTTCGCGGGTGCCACTGATGATGTCCTTCTCGGCCTTGAGGTTCAGCGACGCCCAGTCGGTGACCTTGTAGCGCAAGCCGACTTCGGCGTCCAGGGAATAGTCGGCAACATTACCCAGGGGCTTTGCCAGCTCGCCGTTGGTGAACAGCTGCACCTTCTTGCCGATCAGGTAGCGGGTGTAGTCCCACTTCACAGCGGCGGAATAGAAGTTGTCTTTCTCACCGTCCTGGTACTCGAAGTCGGTGCGGTTGATCAACGAGCCCAGCGAGAAGGCACCCAGCTCATCGTCCCAGAACTGGTAGCCAGGGCCGGTACCCACCGTGCGCTGGCGGGCGAGGTCTTCGATACGGTCACGCTTGTACTCGGCGCGCCCCTGCCAGAACCATTTCTCGGTCAGGAAGCGGTCCAGCGCGTACTCGGCGCTCCAGTTGTCGGTGGTGGTGACATCGTCCTTGGTCTCGCGGTTGTATTCGCCTTCGGCGTTATGACGCCAGCGCCCATGACGCGCAGTAGTCTTGAAACTGACGTCGTAGTCGTCGGTGTCGTTCTCGGCCCGCTTGTAATCCAGCGCCACATCGACATTGCCTTTCCAGACCAGGTCCTCGACCACCGGCTTGGGCTTCATGATCTGCTCGATGCTCGCCAGGTCCACCGTCTTGGGTGCTTCGCCGTTGGCCAGGGTCACCTTGCCGGCCTCGGCTGCCTTGAGCGACTTGGCCTTCTCGCCAGAGTAGGCATCCTGCTTGACCAGCAGCTCCTGGTCGCTTTCCAGGGTCTTGACCTGTTTCCAGTCCAAGGCGATCGAACCGCCGTAGGGCGTCTCGAGCAACAGCTTGCCGCCGTCGAACACCTTGATCTTGCCGCTCAGACGGTCCCCGTTCTTCATCCAGACGGTATCGGCAAACGCCGAGGAGGCGCAGCAAGACGCGGCAAGCAATGACATCAGTAATTTAAGTGACATAAGCAGGCTACAGGTTCGATTTGGCGAGAAAACCGGGCATTATCCGGATGCAACCGGCAAGAGCAAGCAATGACCTGCAATGCGCCGATGAGTTCCACTCTCATTTGCCCGCCGCTGGTCAGGTTTCATCTATACCCCAGGGAGGGTCTGGTGTCCGACGCGATGGGTCATACCTTGGAAACTGCAGAGGGCCGACGGATGGCACTTTATTCAGTGCTCGGCCAGGTGCCTGCCGGGCATGTGGTGAGCTACGGCCAATTGGCTGAGCTTGCCGGGCTTGGCAAAGCCGCACGGTGGGTGGGCCGCACGCTGTCGCAACTGCCCCAGGGCACGCGCTTGCCCTGGCATCGGGTGCTGGGCGCAGGTGGTCGCCTGAGCCTGCCTTCGGGTACGCCATCGGGCGATGAGCAACGGGCCCGTTTGCGTGCCGAAGGTGTGCAGGTGGCCAACAATCGCGTGGATATGACGCGCCATGGCTGGCGCCCGATGGAGCACAGCGGTTAGAGTGCGCGCTTTGTCCTGGAAACTTGAGGCAGATGTTGGTCCATGCCCCGTAAAACCTGGCGCGCTGCGCTCGCTGCTTATGCCAGCCCGTCAACCCTGGTGCTTCTGCTGCTCGGCTTCGCGGCCGGCCTGCCTTACATGCTGGTGTTCTCGACCCTCTCCGTATGGTTGCGCGAAGCCGGCGTAGCCAGGGAAACCATCGGCTATGCCAGCCTTATCGGCCTGGCCTATGCCTTCAAATGGGTGTGGTCGCCGCTGCTGGACCAATGGCGTTTACCGCTTCTGGGCGGGATGGGGCGTCGCCGTTCCTGGCTGCTGTTATCCCAGGCCCTGGTCGTGGTGGGCCTGGTCGGCATGAGCCTGTGCGACCCGCAGCAGCACCTTTCCTGGCTGATCGCCCTGGCCGTCCTGGTGGCCTTTGCCTCGGCTACCCAGGATATCGCCGTGGATGCCTACCGCCTGGAAATCGCCGATGACCAGCGCCAGGCGGCCCTGGCCGCCAGCTACATGGCCGGTTATCGCGTCGCCGCCCTGCTCGCCACGGCCGGCGCGCTGTTCTTTGCAGAATGGTTTGGCTCCACCGGGTTCAGCTACCTGCACAAGGCATGGGCCGGCACCTATGTCATGTTCGCAGTCATGATGCTCCCGGCCCTCTTCACGACCCTGGTCATGCGTGAACCGCCCGTGCCCCTGCGCACCCAACTGTCGGCAGCCCGCTACGGGTTGGCCCACCAGTTGGCTTCGGTGTTCGTGCTTATCATCCTGCTGGTGTCGGTGCCGGCCAGCTTCACGCAGATGTTCAATACAGGCTGGTCGAGCGTGATCTCGGGCGACGCCACGCCCCTGGACCTGCTGCTCGAAGACCGCGCCTTCCTGCGCTTGATCCTGTACGTGCTGCTGTCCTGGGCTTGCCTGTCGAGTCTCGGCCGCCGCGGCCTCGCGCCGGTGCTCACGCCCATCAATGACTTCATCGTGCGCTACCGCTGGCAAGCCCTGCTGCTACTCGGCCTGATCGCCACCTACCGGATGTCCGACACGGTGATGGGCGTCATGGCCAACGTGTTCTACATCGACATGGGCTTTACCAAGGACCAGATCGCCAGTGTCAGCAAGATTTTCGGCCTGATCATGACCTTGGTGGGCGCCGGTGTGGGCGGCTTGCTCATCGTGCGCTTCGGCATCATGCCCATCCTGTTCATCGGTGGCGTAGCATCTGCCGGCACCAACATTCTGTTCCTGATGCTGGCGGACATGGGCCCGAACCTGGAAATGCTGGTGGTGACCATTTCCCTGGACAACTTCAGCTCAGGCATGGCGACTTCAGCCTTTGTCGCCTACCTGTCGAGCCTGACCAACCTCAAGTTCTCGGCCACCCAGTATGCGCTGCTGAGCTCGATCATGTTGCTGCTGCCACGCCTGATCGGCGGCTATTCCGGTGTCATGGTGGAGAAGTTCGGGTACCACGATTTCTTCCTGATCACCGCGCTGCTTGGGGTGCCGACCTTGATCCTGATCGCCTTGCAGTGGCGCCAGGACGGCACGCCCGGCCAGCCGGCAAGCCAGCCTGCCCCGGCCCGCGAGCAGCCCTGAACAGCATGCCTTGCAAGGGCAAGGCCTGTGTATCGACCTAAGGCATCACAGCCGCTTGGGCACTGCGCCCCCTCAACAGCGACCACAGCGGGCAAAGGGCCAACCCCCCTGCCACACCGGCCGCCACGGCAAAGTGCAAAAGGCTGGCACCGGCACCAATCATGGCCAGCAAAGCCCCGCCCAATCCCAGCAGCGCGATGGTGATCATGCCGAGCATGGCCGAGACCAGGCCTTTGCTTTGCGTGCTGGCGAACAATGTCATGCGATAGAGCACGGCATTGGCGACGCCCAGGCCCAGTGCGTAGAGCGACAGGCCCGCCACCAGGCTGATGACGCTCGGCCATACCCAGGTTGCCACCACCATCAGGCAAAGCCCGGCCACATACGGCCACAGCGCACCGCGCACCAACGTCGGCAGCGGATAACGGTCGGCAATGTGGTTGATGATCAGGTTGCCCAGAATCAGCCCACCGAACACCGGCAACTGCCACAGGGCATAGGCGAGCGTGCTTAGCCCCTCATCGTGGATGAGCAGCACCGGGGACAGGCCAATCCAGCCGATCAATGGCAGGCCAACCAGGCCCAGGGCGGCGCTCCCGGCGACGAAGCGTCGGTTCGACAGCAGCTGCCCGTATCCGGCCAGCAAGGGCAGCAGGTGGATCGGGGTAAAGGCCAGGCGCGAGCCGTCGCGCCGCTCCACCCCCAGGGTTTCGGGCATCAACCGATACAGAAGCAACCAGGCGACCACGGCGCCAATGGCGAACGCCACGAACAACCAGCGCCAGTCCAGCCATTGCAGCAGCAACGTCCCCACCAAAGGCCCCAGCAGTGGCGAAAGCAAGGCGATATTGGCCAGCAGGGCCATCATGCGCACGGCATCCGCCTCGCTGAATGCCTCGTTGAGTGCGGGGTAACTGACCGTGACCACGAACCCTAGCCCGATGCCTTGCAGCAGACGCAGCAGGTTGAACAGGCCGATGTCATGGACCCAGAAGGTGCCCAGGCACGCCAGGCCGAAGAATGCGCAACCTATGAGCAGCAGCGGTCGGCGGCCGTAGCGGTCGGCCAACGGCCCGATCAGCCATTGCAGCAAGACACCACCGAGCAGGTAGAGATTGAGCGCATGCGGAATGTATTCGGGGCCGGCCTTGAGCTCGCCCACCACAACGGGCATCGCCGGCATGACGGCGTCGCTGGCCAGGTAGGTCAGCAGTTCGAACAGTGCGAGAGTCAGGCCGAACAACAAGGCCCGCAACGGGGTGATGTACAGCAGTGGTTTCATGATGGTTTACGAAGATGACGGGGAACGAGGCTATATGCCAGAAATCGCAATGACTGACTGTGAGCAAGTGTAAGCGCGCGTCCATTGAGCGCCTTGAGCAACGAAGCCCGCCCTGCGCGCCCAGCAGGCCCTCTGAAGGACGCTGCTGAACCCGCAGGGCGGGCTCGATCGATGCCAGCCTGCGCTGAGGTCTTACTGCGCGGCCGTTTCCTGCACCACGCGAATGACCCGCTGCGGGAATGGAATGTCGATCCCCTCTGCCTTCAAACGGTCACGCGCCTGCTCGTTGAGCATGAAGATCACGTCCCAGTAGTCCGAGGTCTTTGTCCATAGACGCAGCGAGACGGTGATCGAGCTGTCACCCAGGGTGGACACCACCGCCACAGGGGCGGGGTCGGCCAGCACACGTGGGTCTTGGGCCAGTTCCAGTAGGACGTTGCGCGCCTTCTGCAGGTCAGCCTCGTAGTCCACCCCCACGTCGAACACCACCTTGCGGGTAGGTTGGCGGTTGGTGTTGGTGATGATCCCGTTGGACAGGGAGCCGTTGGGCAGGATCACGGTCTTGTTGTCGCCGGTCCGCAGCACCGTGTGGAAGATCTGGATGCTGTCCACGGTACCACTTACGCCCTGGGCCTCGATCCAGTCACCGAGGCGGAACGGGCGGAACAGCAGGATCAGGACGCCGCCTGCGAAGTTCGCCAGGCTGCCTTGCAGCGCCAGGCCGATGGCCAGGGTGGCACCACCGATGGCCGCTACGAAGGAGGTCGTCTCGATACCGATCATCGAGGCCACGCTGATGGCCAGCAGGATCTTCAATACGATGTTGGCCAGCGTGCGGATGAAGTTCTGCAGCGCCGGGTCGTGGACTTTAAGGCCCACGAGCCTTGCCAGCCGGTCGCTGACGATGTTGGTCACCCACCAGCCGATGGCAAGGGTCACCAGCGCCAGCAGCAGGCGGCTGCCGTACGCCATGATCATGGGAATCCAGGTTTCGGATTGGCGGACCAGCTGATCGACTTCAGCACTCAAATCCATATTCATCTCCTGATGCCGAACGGCGATTGCACAATACGTCGGGCCGCCTGCATTTCAGCGGCCAGGCCCCCATGGACAGCCGCAACTGCATGGGGGTTCCGGCGGCCCGGGTCAGTCGCGGAAGTTGTTGAACTGCAGCGGCATGTCGAATTCCTTGGTACGCAGCAAGGCGATGGCTTCCTGCAGATCATCGCGCTTCTTGCCAGTAACCCGTACCTGCTCGCCCTGGATGGCGGCCTGGACCTTGAGCTTGCCATCCTTGATGGTGGCGACGATCTTTTTCGCCAGGTCTTTGTCGATGCCCTCGCGGAACTTGGCCTCCTGCTTTTTCTCCTTGCCGGACGCATAGGGGTCCTTGGTCTCCAGGCACTTGACGTCGATCTTGCGCTTGACCAGGGCCAGGCGCAGGATTTCGAGCATCGCCTCGAGCTGGAACTCTTCCTCGGCGGTGAGCATGACGGTCTGCTCTTTGTCCTTGAACTCGAAGCTGCCCTTGCCCTTGAGGTCGTAGCGGCGGTCGAGCTCCTTGATGGCATTGTCGACCGCGTTCTGCACTTCGTGCTTGTCCAGTTCCGATACCACGTCGAACGAAGGCATGGTTACTCTCCCAAAATAAAAGCGCGCTCGGACTGAAGATGGAGCGCGCTGGGTTTGACGGTTAAAATGCGGGCTCATTATAACGGTTGCGAAACGCATATGAGCAGCACCTGGCACATTCTCGGCGCAGGTAGCCTGGGCAGCCTGTGGGCTTGTCGTCTGGCGCGGGCCAGCAAGGCCGTGCGCCTGATCTTGCGTGACAGCACGCGGTTGCAGGCCTACCAGCAAGTGGGCAGCCTTGGCTTGCTGGAACAAGACCTGACCGCCCACTACGCCATCCCGGCCGAGACCGCCCAGGGTAGTGGGCCGATCCACCGTCTGCTGGTGGCCTGCAAGGCCTACGACGCGGCGCCGGCCGTGGCCAGCGTTGCCGGCCGTCTGGTGCCGGGGGCCGAGGTGCTGTTGTTGCAGAACGGCCTGGGTAGCCAGGACGAGGTGGCCAGGCAGGTGCCGCAGGCCCGCTGCATCTTCGTCTCCAGCACCGAAGGCGCCTACCGGGAACATGACTGGCAGGTGCGCTTCGCCGGGCAGGGGTACAACTGGCTGGGGGACCCTAGCAACCCTGCACCACCGCCGTGGCTCGAGGACTTGCAAGCGGCGGGTATCCCTGCCCAGTGGGCGCCTGACATCCTCAGCCGGCTCTGGCGCAAGCTGGCCATCAACTGCGCGATCAACCCGCTGACCGTGCTGCATCAGTGCCGCAACGGGGGCCTGCTCGGCCACCTCGATCAGGTGCAGGCACTGTGCCTTGAACTCGAGTCCCTGCTGCGTCAATGCGGCCAGCCGCAGGCCGCTCAGGACCTTGAGCAGGACGTACAACGGGTGATCCTGGCCACTGCCAGCAACTACGCTTCGATGTACCAGGATGTACGGGCCGGGCGGCGCACCGAAGTGCAGTACCTGCTTGGCTATGCCTGCCAGGCAGCCCGCCGACATGGGCTGCACCTGCCGTATCTGGAACACCTGCACCAACGCCTGGTCGATAACTTGCGCGCGCGGGGCTTGCCCTGCGACTGACGCGGCCCTTGAACCCACACGGACATCGCCTTGCCCATGACGCTGCGTCAACGCCTGGAGAACCTCCCCGTCGGGCAGAAGCTGCTGGCAGCTTTGCTCGTGTTGCTGGTGACCATTTTGCTGGTGGCGAACCTGACCTTCATCAGCGCCGCCTACTGGATCACCCAGGAAAGCATGGCACCGCAAGCGCTTCAGACCATCGGGCGGCTGGTCTCCAACCCCGAGCTGTCGACCCGCGCGGCAGACGATTCCGCCTCGGCCCAGGCGTTGCTCGATGAACTGGACAGCTATGCGCCGCTGCGCGCCGCCGCCTTGTATGGCAGCGACGGGCGCATGCTCGCCCAGTTGCAGCATGGCGACCCCCTTACACTGCCCAAGCGCTTTCGCAACATAGAAGGCTGGCGATTCATGGAGTTTCGCAGCACGCAGTTGATTCGCCTGCCGCGGGCCGGTAGCCCGCCGGCGCACTTGCTGCTGGTGGCCAGCAGCGAACTGCCCACGGCCTTCTATACCGGGACGCTCAGTGCAAGCCTGGCCATTCTGGTGTTCAGTGTGCTGTTGTGGCTCTTCATTGCCCGGCAGATCAAACGCCTGATCACCCAACCGATCAACCAGCTCGAAGAACTCAGCCGCCAGGTCACCCGTGAGGAGAGCTATGCGCTGCGGGCCCAACGCGGCAACGACGACGAGATCGGTAGCCTGGCCAATGCCTTCAATACCATGCTCTCGCGCATCGAAGCCCGCGAGCACCAGCTCAAGCGTGCCCGGGACGAGTTCCAGAGCGCCTACGACCAGGCCCAGGGGTTGGCCGAGGAAACGCGCCATACCAATCGCAAACTCGAGCTCGAAGTGCAGGTGCGCAGCAAAATCGAGAAGAAGCTCACAGGCTTTCAGAACTACCTGAACAGCATCATCGACTCCATGCCCTCGGCCCTGATCGCCTTGGATGAGCAGCTGTATGTGACCCAGTGGAATCAAGAGGCGACGGCGTTATCCGGCACGACCCTCAACGAGGCGCTCAACCAGCCGGTGTTCATGGCCTTCGCGCCACTCAAACCCTTCTTGCCACAGTTGAAGGACACGGTGGAGCGGCACCGGGTGGCAAAAATCGACCGTGTCACCTGGCACAAGGATGACGAGCCGCGGCATTACGCATTGACCTTCTACCCGCTCACCGGCGGTGGAGGCCGGGGCGTGGTGATCCGGATCGATGACATCACCCAGCGCCTGTCGCTCGAAGAGATGATGGTGCAGTCGGAAAAGATGCTCTCGGTCGGAGGCCTGGCAGCCGGCATGGCCCACGAAATCAACAACCCGCTCGGGGCCATCCTGCACAACGTGCAGAACATCCGCCGCCGCCTGTCACCCGACCTACCGCGCAATCTTGAGCAGGCCCAGGCGCTGGGGATCGACCTGGCCACGGTCAACGGCTACCTGCAAAGCCGCGAAGTGCCGCAGTTGCTCGATGGCATCCAGCAAGCGGGGGCCAGGGCCGCCAAGATCGTCACCCACATGCTCAGTTTCAGCCGCCGCAGCACGCGCGAACTGGCGCCCTGTGACCTGCCTGCCCTGATCGACCAGGCGGTGGACATAGCAGGCAACGACTTCGACCTGGCCATCGGTTTCGACTTCAAGGGCCAGGCTATCGTGCGCCAGTTCGACCCGGCGCTGGGGCCTGTGCCCTGCACCGCCAACGAACTGGAGCAGGTATTGCTCAACCTGCTCAAGAACGCCGCCCAGGCTATTCACCAGCGCCCGGCACCTTGCGAGCCAGGCCGTATCATCCTGCGCACACGGCTTGCGCCACCCTGGGCAGAAATCCAGGTGGAGGACAATGGCGTGGGCATGCCCGAAGCCGTGCGCAAGCGCACCTTCGAGCCTTTCTTCACGACCAAGGAAATCGGCCAGGGCACCGGCCTTGGGCTTTCGGTGTCGTACTTCATCATCACCAATAACCACAAGGGGCAGATGGAGGTGCATTCCACACCTGGGCAGGGAACCTGTTTCACCCTGCGCCTGCCCCTCGGCCAGCCGCATCCGCCGCTGCCGGTCAACACGGAGCAATGACATGGGCTACCGCTTGTCCAAGATCTATACCCGCACTGGCGACACTGGGGAAACCGGCCTGGGCGATGGCCGGCGAGTGCCCAAGGATCATCCACGCATCGAAGCCATCGGTGAGGTGGACAGCCTCAACAGCCAGCTTGGCTTGTTGCTGGCTGGCCTGGATGAACAAGGTCTGGACGAAGTCAGCCGCGTGCTGGCGCCCTGTCAGCACCGCCTGTTCGACCTGGGTGGGGAGCTGGCCATGCCCAGTTACCAGGCCCTGACCACCGCAGAGGTGGAGCGGCTGGAGGCGGCCATCGATGTGTGGAACGACGAACTGGGCCCATTGAAGAATTTCATCCTGCCCAGCGGGTCGGCGCTGGTCGCCCAGGCGCATGTGTGCCGCAGCCTGGCACGCAGCGCCGAGCGACGCTGCCAGCACCTCAATACCGTAGAGCCACTGGAAGGTGTCGGCCTGGCGTACATCAACCGCCTATCGGACCTGCTGTTCGTTGCCGCCCGCATCATTGGCAGGCGGCAAGGGATCGCTGAAGTGCTGTGGCAGCCCGCCGAAAAACCTCAGGGCTGACGCCTTGGCGCTTGCCGTACTGGCCCGCCGTCAAAGAGCCGGCCAGAACGCCCTGATACCCGCAACGCCCTGCGCCCCGGCTAGCCAGGCTTGCTCGCGCGCCTCTGGCCCCACGCCACCGAGCAGGTACACCGGCCGGTCGAACCCGGCAATCAGGCGCTGGGCCTGTTCCCAGCCTAGCGGCGCGGCCTGTGGATGGCTTTCGGTAGGCTGGACCGGCGACAGGGTGACGAAGTCCACCCCCATTTGTTTGGCCAGGGCTAGCTCCTCGGCGTTGTGGCAGGAGGCGGCAAGCCAGCGCTGGACCGGGAACGGCCTGCCCTTGTCGGCATACTTGCGCAACTGCGCCGCGGTCAGGTGCCAGCCTGCCGACGGGAAGTCGCCCAGCCATTCCAGCGGTCCCTTGAGCATCAGCTGAGCCTTGCCCGCGCATAACCCCACCGCATCCACCGCCACATCCCGATACTTGGGGTCGTACATGTCCGGTGCACGCAACTGGATCAGCCGGATGCCGTTGGCCACGGCCTTCTGGATCCCCTTGAGCATGTCAGGCACGTCCAGGCCGTCCGGTGTGATCAGGTACTGATCCGGCAGCCGGGCAGCGGTGACGATGGGCTTGTTGGCCTCGGGAAACGCATGGTCCGGCAGCTCGCGCGGCGCGACCCAGGCCAGCGGTTGTCCCTCGGCGCCATGGGGCTCACCGGTGAAGGCCTCGACCTCGCGTACCTCAAGCAGTACGTGTTTGTCGGGGTAATCGTGACTGACCTTGATCAAGGGCCGCGAGCGGGTTACCTGGATGCCCAGCTCCTCGTCGAGCTCACGCGCCAGCGCGGCCTCGACGCTTTCCCCTGGCTCCACCTTGCCTCCCGGAAACTCCCAGAGGCCGCCCTGGTGTTGGGTGTCGGCGCGACGGGCGATGAGTATCCGCCCGTCCATACCCCGAATCACGGCTGCAACGACGTGAACCCGTTTCATCGATCACGCTCCGTCACGCCGACCATGGACGATGGGGTTGGCATAAAGCTCATGGTTTTGCTCCCTTGGCATTGAAACATCGGACCGCGAACGGCCCCGGCGGCATCAGGTGCGGTACTCGGCGTTGATCTTCACGTATTCGTGAGAAAGGTCGGTGGTCCAGATGGTTTCACTGCACTGACCGCGGCCAAGGTCGATACGGATGGTGATTTCTTCCTGGGCCATCACCCGGGCGCCCTGGTCTTCGGTGTAGCTTGGGCTACGGCCGCCCTGGCTGGCAATGCACACCTCATCCAGGTACACATCGATCAGGCTCACATCCAGCGCGGGCACGCCGGCACGTCCAACCGCTGCAAGGATGCGGCCCCAGTTCGGATCGGAGGCGAACAGTGCGGTCTTGATCAGCGGCGAGTGCGCCACCGCGTAGCCGACGTCCAGGCATTCCTGATGATTGCCACCGCCGTTGACCTGCACGGTCACGAACTTGGTCGCCCCTTCACCGTCACGGACAATGGCCTGGGCCACCTCCATGCAAACCTCGAAGACTGCCTTTTTCAAGGCGTCGAACAGGGCACCGCTGGCCTGGGTGACTTCCGGCAGGTCGGCCTGACCGGTGGCGATGAGCATGCAGCAGTCGTTGGTCGAGGTATCGCCGTCGATGGTGATGCGGTTGAACGATTTGTTGGCCCCGTCCAGCATCAAGTCCTTGAGTACCCCTGGCGCGACCTTGGCGTCGGTGGCGATGTAGCCCAGCATGGTTGCCATGTTCGGGCGGATCATGCCCGCACCCTTGCTGATACCGGTCACGGTCACGGTCACGCCGTCGTGCTGGAACTGACGGCTCGCGCCCTTGGGCAAGGTGTCGGTGGTCATGATGCCGGTGGCCGCTTCAGCCCAGTTGTTTTCCGACAAGTTATCCAGGGCAGCTTGCAAGGCGCCTTCGATCTTCTCGACCGGCAGTGGCTCACCAATCACGCCGGTGGAGAACGGCAAAACCGATTCGGCAGGCACACCGGCAAGCTCGGCGAGTTTAGCGCAGGTCCGCTGTGCAGCTTCCAGGCCGGGGGCGCCCGTGCCGGCATTGGCATTGCCAGTGTTGGTCAGCAGGTAGCGCACAGTGCCCTGTACCCGCTGCTTGGCCAGGATCACGGGGGCGGCGCAGAAGGCGTTGAGGGTGAACACACCGGCCACACTCGAACCCTCGGCGCAGCGCATGACCACCACATCCTTGCGCCCCGGGCGCTTGATGCCGGCAGAGGCAATGCCGAGTTCGAAACCCGGGACAGGGTGCAGCGTAGGCAAAGGACCAAGACCAACAGCCATTGGAGCGCTCCTAGAAAATACGTTTGGTGAAAAAAAGGGCCGCTGTGCGGCCCATCTCTGGCAAGCCCGGCCGAACCAGGCACACCGTATGGCTTGAATCGGCGCAACCCAGTCCGGCAGTGGCGTGCCGGCGATGAGCTGCGCAGTAGCCCCTTGGCATTGAGCGGCCCACAAGACGCCGTGCGCCTTGTGACGGCCCGGCGGTCAGATCACTCGATCTGGCCGTGGCAGTGCTTGAACTTCTTGCCCGAACCACACCAGCACGGCTCGTTGCGACCCAGTTTCTGCTCATTGCGCACAGGCTCGGCGGCTACGGCTACCTCAGCACCCTCCTCGGCCAACTGCTCGCTTTCAAGACCAGGTGCTGGCGCGTGCTCGAACTGCATGCGGCTGGCCAGCTCTTCGGCGTCGCGGCGCAGACGTGCTTCTTCCTCGGCAGGATCCTCACGGCGAACCTGAACGTGCGAGAGCACACGGATGGCGTCGCGCTTGATCGACTCGAGCAGCTCCTGGAACAGGGTGAACGACTCGCGCTTGTACTCCTGCTTCGGGTTCTTCTGGGCGTAGCCGCGCAGGTGGATACCATGACGCAGGTGGTCCATGGTCGACAGGTGGTCCTTCCACAGGTCGTCCAGCACGCGCAGCAGGATCTGCTTCTCGAAGGTGCGCAGTGCTTCTATCCCGGCCTGGTCCTCTTTCTCGGTGTAGGCCGTGGTGATTTCGTGCAGCAGTTTCTCGCGCAGGGTTTCTTCGTAGAGGTGGTCGTCTTCGTCGAGCCACTGCTGGATCGGCAACTTCATGGCAAAGTCACTGGACAGCGAGGCTTCCAGGCCGGCCACGTCCCACTGCTCAGGCAGCGACTGCGGCGGGATGTGCTGGCTGATGGTGGCATCGAGCACTTCCTTGCGGAATTCGGCAATGGTGTCGCCGACGTTCTCTGCGGCCAGCAGGCTGTTGCGCATGTGGTAGATGACCTTGCGCTGCTCGTTGGCCACGTCGTCGTATTCGAGCAACTGCTTGCGGATATCGAAGTTGCGGCCTTCGACCTTGCGCTGGGCCTTCTCGATGGCGTTGGTGACCATGCGGTGTTCGATGGCTTCGCCCGACTGCATGCCCAGCGCCTTCATGAAGTTCTTCACCCGATCAGAGGCGAAGATGCGCATCAGGCTGTCTTCGAGCGAGAGGTAGAAGCGGCTGGAACCCGGGTCACCCTGGCGACCGGAACGACCGCGCAGCTGGTTGTCGATACGACGCGATTCGTGACGCTCGGAGGCGATGACGTGCAGGCCACCGGACTCGATAACCTGCTGGTGACGCTTCTGCCAGTCGGCCTTGATGTGCGCGATCTGCTCGTCCGTAGGGTTTTCCAGTGCGGCCACTTCAGCTTCCCAGTTACCGCCCAACAGGATGTCGGTACCACGACCGGCCATGTTGGTGGCAATGGTCAGCGCGCCTGGCGCGCCGGCCTGGGCGATGATCTCGGCTTCCTTCTCGTGGTACTTGGCGTTCAGTACCTTGTGTTCGATGCCTTCCTTGTGCAGCAGGTTGGACATGTGCTCGGAGGTTTCGATGGTCGCCGTACCCACCAGCACCGGCCGACCCTGCTTCAGGGTTTCCTTGATGTCGGCGATGATCGCGGCGTACTTCTCTTCGGCTGTCAGGTACACCAGGTCGTTGTGGTCCTTGCGCGCCAGGGGCTTGTTCGGCGGAATGACCATCACGTTCAGGGCGTAGATCTGGGCGAACTCGAAAGCCTCGGTATCGGCGGTGCCGGTCATGCCCGACAGTTTCGAGTACAGACGGAAGTAGTTCTGGAACGTGGTGGAAGCCAGGGTCTGGCTCTCGGCCTGGATGTTGAGGTTTTCCTTTGCCTCGATAGCCTGGTGCAGGCCTTCGGACAGACGGCGACCCGGCATGGTACGCCCGGTGTGCTCGTCGATCAGCAGCACCTGGCCGTCCTGCACGATGTATTCGACGTTGCGATGGAACAGCTTGTGCGCGCGCAGACCGGCATAGACGTGCGTCAGCAGGCCCAGGTTGTGCGCCGAGTACAGGCTCTCGCCCTCAGCCAGCAGACCGACCTGGGTGAGCATTTCCTCGATGAACTGGTGACCGGCTTCGTTGAGCTCGACCTGGCGGGTCTTCTCGTCGATGGTGAAGTGGCCTTCCTGGGTGACCTGGCCTTCGACTTCCTCGATGTGCTGGGTCAGGCGTGGGATCAGGCGGTTGATCTCGATGTACAGCTTGGAGCTGTCCTCGGCCTGGCCGGAAATGATCAGCGGCGTACGGGCTTCGTCGATGAGGATCGAGTCCACTTCGTCGATCACGGCGAAGTTCAGTTCACGCTGGAACTTCTCGTCCTGGCTGAACGCCATGTTGTCGCGCAGGTAGTCGAAGCCGAATTCGTTGTTGGTACCGTACGTGATGTCGGCAGCGTAGGCTGCGCGCTTTTCTTCGGGCGGCTGGAACGCTGAGACGATACCGACCGACAGGCCGAGGAACTCGTACAGCGGGCGCATCCAGTTGGCGTCACGACGAGCAAGGTAGTCGTTGACGGTGACCACGTGCACGCCCTTGCCGGACAATGCATTGAGGTAGACGGCCAAGGTACCGACCAGGGTCTTGCCCTCACCGGTGCGCATCTCCGCGATCATGCCCTCGTGCAGGGTCATGCCGCCAATGAGCTGAACGTCGAAATGACGCATGCCCATCACGCGCTTGCCGGCCTCACGGGCGACGGCGAAGGCTTCGGGCAGGAGTTGGTCCAGTGTTTCGCCTTTGGCCAAACGCTCCTTGAACTCGGCAGTCTTGCCACGCAGCTGCTCGTCGGAGAGGGCCACCATCTTCTCTTCGAAGGCATTGACGATACTCACCGTCTTGAGCATGCGTTTGACTTCACGCTCGTTCTTGCTTCCAAAAAGTTTCTTTAACAAAGGCGCAAACATATTGGCAGGATCTTCCACACGTAGGGATGGAGGGCGGCCCCATGAGTCGCCCGTGCAGCCCTAAGGCCGCATGCGAACGAGCATTCTACCCGGAAACGATGGTGATGAAAGTGGTGGATTCCACGATGCTGGCACGGCGCTTTTACAGGGGCGTGTCTTAGATAGGGGCATTTCCCCTGAGTTCAAGACCTGGAAAGATGAAAGCGTTCAACACTCGCCTGTGCCGGGTACCTTGCAGGGCCTGGCGCCTGTACGTCGAGCCCTGCGCTTGGCCAGTGGGCTCAACCGCCAGGTGATCGGGACTGACGCTGAAGTGTTAGACTGCCCAACTTGTAACCTCATGCGTACACCCATGGCCTACAAACCCTCCCCCGCCCAGCCGCCATCGGCGCTACTGCGCCAGGTTCGCCCGCTGCGCCTGCTGCTCAACCAGGCCGAGCGCCTGGAGCACCTGCAACGCCTGGTCGAAGGCCAGCTGCAACCGGCTGCACGCGAGCACTGCCACGTGGCGTCATGGCGCGACGGTACCCTGCTGCTTGTGGTCACCGACGGACACTGGGCCACGCGCCTGCGTTACCAGCAAAAGCGCCTGATGGCGGCATTGCAGGCAACCGATGCGTTCGGCAACCTCAGGCGTATTCTTTTCAAGGTGCAGCCACCCCTGGTGCCCGCCAAGCGCGGCGGGCATGCGGCCGAGTTGTCCAACAGCGCAGCCCAGAGCCTGCTGCAGACGGCCGAAGGCATCACTGACGCGAAACTGCGGGCTGCACTGGAGCGCCTGGCGGCGCATGCGCAGGCCAAGGACTGAGCGCCAGTTCTGGCGTGCGGAGCAGGCCAGACGATGCCCAAGACAGCAGGCAGAAGGACTGCGAAGCTTGGTCAGGCGCACTGCCCACTAACGTCCTGGCAATTGCTGCACGAAGCCGCCCATAAAAAAGGCCACCCGAAGGTGGCCTCAATGAACTAGAGAGTGTTCGAGCTTACACAGCCGCGACAGGACGCATATACGAGATCGGCGCCGTGCTGGCATCTTCGAAAGTGACCACTTCCCAGGCATCGGTTTCGGCAATCAGCTTGCGCAACAGCTGGTTGTTCAGCGCGTGGCCGGACTTGAAGCCCTTGAACTCGCCAATCAGGCTGTTGCCCAGCAGGTACAGGTCGCCAATGGCATCGAGAATCTTGTGTTTGACGAACTCGTCTTCGTAGCGAAGACCGTCTTCGTTCAACACGCCTTCCTCGTCGACCACGATGGCGTTTTCCACACTGCCGCCCAGCGCAAGGTTGTGCTTGCGCAGGTATTCGATGTCACGCATGAAGCCAAAGGTGCGGGCGCGGCTGACTTCCTTCACGAACGAGGTGCTGGAGAAGTCGACGCTTGCGCTCTGGGTCCGGTTGCGAAGCACCGGGTGATCGAAGTCGATCTCGAAGCTCACCTTGAACCCTTCGAAAGGCAGGAAGGTGGCGCGCTTGTCACCCTCTTGCACTGTCACCTCACGCAGGATGCGGATGAACTTCTTGGCTGCGTCCTGTTCTTCCAGGCCGGCAGACTGAATCAGGAATACGAAAGGTCCGGCGCTGCCATCCATGATCGGTACTTCCGAGGCGGAGAGCTCGACGTAGGCGTTATCGATGCCCAGGCCCGCCATGGCGGAGAGCAGATGCTCGACCGTATCGACCTTGACGTCACCGTTGACCAGCGTCGTGGACATGGTTGTCTCGCCGACATTGGCCGCACGCGCCGGGATCTCGACCACAGGGTCAAGGTCGGCGCGGCGGAAGACGATGCCGGTGTCAACAGGCGCAGGCTTGAGGGTCAGGTAGACCTTCTCCCCAGAGTGCAGGCCGACACCTGTGGCACGGATGGTATTCTTCAGGGTGCGTTGTTTAATCATGGCATTGGCCGCTTCAGCGCAAATTGCGAACAGTTATCAACAAAGGCTGGCGATAATACCAGACCCAACCTTTGATGAATACCAATCACCTTCATAGCCCTGATAAATTTCATTAATCAGCCTGACGACGCAGGAAGGCCGGAATATCGAGATAATCCAGGTCATCCTGAGGGTTCAGCTTGGCCGCAGCTGCCGCACCCGCGTGCGCTTGATTGCGCATGACGGTTGGGCGCTCCAGATCACGGTAGTTGACCGCTGGCTGCTCCTGACGCGCAGGGGCAGGGTTGGATGCCTCGTAGACCTGCTGGGCAGTCTGCAGGGTGTTATCCACCACCTTGACCGGCTTCTCGATGCGCGCACCCAGACCGGTGGCCACGACGGTGACATGCAGCTCGTCGCGCATGTCCGGGTCGATCACGGTACCGACCTTGACCATGGCATGGTCGGAGGCGAACGCCTCGATGATGCTACCCACGTCGGAGTACTCACCCAGGGACAGGTCCGGACCTGCGGTGATGTTGACCAGGATGCCACGGGCGCCCTGCAGGTTGACGTCTTCGAGCAGCGGGTTGCGGATCGCCGCCTCGGTCGCCTCGCGAGCGCGGTTCGGGCCGCTGGCGCAGCCAGTACCCATCATGGCCATGCCCATTTCACCCATCACGGTACGCACGTCGGCAAAGTCGACGTTGATCATGCCCGGGCGCTTGATGATGTCGGAGATACCGCGAACGGCTCCGGCCAATACGTCATCGGCCTTGGCGAACGCGGACAGCAGGCTTGCGTCCTTGCCCAGGATGGTCAGCAGCTTCTCGTTGGGGATGGTGATCAGCGAGTCGACGCTTTCGGCCAGCATGCGGATGCCTTCATCGGCGATCTGCATGCGCTTGCGACCTTCGAACGGGAACGGACGGGTCACCACTGCAACGGTGAGGATGCCCATTTCCTTGGCCACTTCGGCGATGATCGGCGCTGCACCGGTACCGGTACCGCCGCCCATGCCTGTGGTGATGAACACCATGTTGGTGCCTTGCAGCACTTCGGCGATGCGCTCACGGTCTTCCAGCGCGGCCTGACGACCGACTTCCGGATTGGCGCCAGCACCCAGGCCCTTGGTCACGCCAGTGCCCAGTTGCAGGATGGTGCGCGCACCAATGTTCTTGAGCGCCTGGGCATCGGTGTTGGCGCAGATGAACTCCACGCCCTCGATGCTGCTCTTGACCATGTGATTGACGGCGTTACCACCACCACCACCGACGCCGATCACCTTGATGACCGGGCTTTGCGGGACGTTGTCTACGAGCTCGAACATTTTCCCTCTCCTTACAGTTCTCTAGTTGTCGCGCCTACCACTACTGCTTTGAAACTTAGAAGTTGCCTTGTACCCACCGCTTGAAGCGCTCAAGCACTGGGGCCTTCGGTTCATCGCCATAGCTGTTGTTGCTGCTGCTGTTGCCGGTCAAGGGCAGGTCTTCGGTCTGCTTGTGCAGCCCGTAGGTAAGCAAGCCCACACCGGTGGAATAAATCGGGTTGCGTACCACGTCGCTCAGGCCGCGCACGCTGTGCGGCACGCCCAGGCGTACCGGCATGTGGAAAATTTCCTCGGCCAGCTCGACTGCGCCTTCCATCTTGGCGGTGCCGCCGGTCAGGACGATGCCGGCAGGTACCAGGTCCTCGTAACCGCTGCGACGAAGTTCAGCCTGGATCAGGGTGAAGAGTTCGTCGTAACGCGGCTCGACCACTTCGGCCAATGCCTGACGCGACAGTTCGCGCGGAGGACGGTCGCCAACGCTTGGCACCTTGATGGTTTCACCCGCACCTGCCAGCTTGGCCAGGGCGCAGGCGTACCGAATCTTGATTTCCTCGGCATACTGTGTGGGCGTACGCAGGGCCATGGCAATGTCATTGGTCACCTGGTCCCCGGCAATCGGGATGACCGCGGTGTGGCGAATCGCGCCTTCGGTGAAGATCGCGATGTCGGTGGTGCCGCCGCCGATGTCAACCAGGCACACGCCCAGCTCTTTTTCGTCGTCGGTCAGTACCGAATAGGCCGATGCCAGTTGCTCGAGAATGATGTCGTCGATTTCAAGGCCGCAGCGGCGTACGCACTTCTCGATGTTCTGCGCGGCATTGACGGCGCAGGTCACCACGTGAACCTTGGCTTCCAGGCGCACGCCCGACATGCCGAGCGGTTCGCGCACCCCTTCCTGGTTATCGATCACATAGTCCTGCGGCAGCGTGTGCAGCACCCGCTGGTCCGCCGGAATGGCCACCGCCTGGGCCGCATCGAGCACACGCTCAAGGTCGGCCAGGCTGACTTCGCGATCGCGAATGGCGACGATGCCATGGGAGTTCAGGCTGCGGATGTGATTACCAGCGACACCCACGAAGGCCGAGTGGATGCGGCAACCCGCCATCAGCTGTGCTTCTTCGACGGCGCGCTGGATCGATTGCACGGTGGACTCGATGTTCACCACCACGCCTTTTTTCAGGCCGCGGGACGGGTGAGTGCCGATCCCGACGATTTCCAGCGTGCCGTCTTCGCCCACCTCACCTACCAAGGCCACTACCTTGGAGGTACCGATGTCCAGCCCGACGATCATTTTGCCGCTATGCGCGTTTGCCATGGTCCTGCCTCTCTCTAATTCTTCGCAACGGCGGGTTGGGCCGTCGTCGGTGCAATCGGTTCCCGCCAGCCAACGGCAAGCCCGTTGGCATATCGCAGATCAATGCGGGCGATATTGGCGATCTGCTCTTTAAGCGTCTTGTCGTAAATGGCAATGAAACGGCGCATCTTCTCGACCAGATGGTCGCGCCCCAGCAGCAGCTCGATACCTGGCGCTGCGCTGCTCGCGCCGGTGGTCAGGAACCAGCTGCCTCGCTCGCGCAGCTCCAGGCGCGCGATGGAGAAGCCTAAGGGGCGCAGCATCTGGCTCAATATCTGATACTGCTGCATGACCTGCTGCTGGGCCCGCTGGGGGCCGGCCAGTTGTGGCAGGTGCTCGTAGTTGGCCAGTTCGCGCGGTGTAAAGGCCTGGCCCTGATTGTTGAGCAAGGCCGCATCACCCCAGCGCGCCACCGGCAGTTGTTCCTCGAGGCGAATCACTACTTCATCCGGCCATACCCGGCGCACTTCTGCATGGGCGATCCAGGGCATCTGCTCGAGCTCCTTGCGCATCGCCGGCAGGTCGACGGTGAAGAAGCTTGCGGCCACATAGGGTGCGATGCGCTGCTGCACCGACTGCTGGCTGATGTAGGTCAGGTCGCCCTGCACGTCGATCTTGGTGATCGGCCGGTCGGCATACGGCATGAGCCGTATGGCACCCTCGTAGGCGCCGAAGCCTGCGGCTACCAGCAGCACCGGCCACAGCAGGCGCTTGAGGCCGCCCAGGCTTGGACGCGGCAGGCGCGCCGATACGGGCTCGTCGGCCACCAGCCGGCTGGCACCACGCGGCACCGGCTTGCTGCGGCCGGTAACGGGTTGCTGCTGACGTACCATTGCGCCCTGCATGATGATTAACCTCGCGTCGCCACGCTGTCGGCCAGGATCGCCAGCACCAATTGCTGGAAGTCCAAGCCGGCCGCGCGGGCCGCCATGGGCACCAGGCTATGATCAGTCATGCCTGGGGCGGTGTTTACTTCGAGCAGCCAGAACCGGCCCTGCTCGTCCTGCATCACGTCCAGCCGCCCCCAGCCTTCGATGCCAATGGCATCGCAAGCGCGGGCAGTCAGATCGATCAGTTCCTGCTCCTTGGCGCTATCGAGCCCACAGGGAATGCGGTACTGGGTATCGTTGGCGATGTATTTGGCGTCGTAGTCGTAGAACACGTGGGGCGTTCCCAGGGCAATCGGCGGCAGCACCTGCCCGCGCAACACCGCAATGGTGAACTCCGGGCCGTGAATCCACTGTTCCACGAGTACCTGAGAATCGTATTTGGCGGCATCTCGCCAGGCGGCGACCAGTTCCTGCTCGCTGTTCACCTTGGCCATGCCGATGCTAGAGCCTTCATGGGCAGGTTTGACGATAAGCGGGAAGCCCAGTTCCGTGCTGGCACGCAAACAATCGCTTTCGCTGGCCAACACGGCATGCCGCGGGGTAGGAATACCCAGGCTCTGCCACACCTGCTTGGTGCGCAGCTTGTCCATCGCCAAGGCAGAAGCCAGGATGCCGCTGCCGGTGTAAGGAATGCCCAGGCACTCGAGCAGCCCTTGCATGCTGCCGTCTTCACCGCCGCGGCCGTGCAGGATGATGAAGGCACGGTCGATTTTTTCGCTTTGCAGACGCGCAAGCAGGTCATCGCCCACGTCGATGGCGACGACGTCCACACCGGCTTCTGTGAGCGCGCCAATCACGGCGGCGCCGGACTTGAGCGAGACTTCCCGCTCGGCGCTCTTGCCCCCATAGAGCACAGCGACGCGACCGAACGCCTTGACGTCCAGGGTGCTGGGCAATGTGTCGTAGGCGCTGGTCATTTCGACGTCTCCTGCACGGCGCCGGCAAACAGCGGGCTTTTCATCAATTGCGGAGCCAGGCCGCCGACATCGCCGGCACCTTGGCAGATCAGGATGTCGCCGGCACGCAGCAACGGCTGAACCAGCGGCGCCAGCTCGGCGCCGCGCTCGATGTAGATCGGGTCCAGCTTGCCGCGCTGGCGGATGCTGTGGCACAGCTGGCGGCTATCGGCCCCCGGGATCGGCTCTTCGCCGGCCGGGTAGACTTCCATCAGCAGCAGCACGTTGGCATCACCGAGCACCTGGACGAAGTCGTCGTACAGGTCGCGGGTGCGGCTGTAGCGGTGCGGCTGGTAGACGATCACCAGCCGGCGGCTTGGCCAGCCGCCACGCACGGCCTTGATCACCGCGGCCACTTCAGTGGGGTGATGACCGTAATCGTCCACCAGCATCACGCTGCCGCCCTCCACGGGCAGCTCACCGTACACCTGGAACCGACGGCCCACGCCCTGAAACCCGGAGAGCCCCTGGAGAATGGCCTGGTCGGGAATGCCTTCGTCGGTGGCGATGGCGATGGTCGCCAGTGCATTGAGCACATTGTGGTTGCCCGGCATGTTCACCGAAACCTCCAGCGGCTCACAGTCGCGGCGCAAGACGGTGAAATGCGTCTGCATGCCTTGCTGACGAACATTGATGGCGCGGATATCGGCTTCTTCGCTGAAGCCGTAGGTGACCGTCGGGCGCTTGACCTGAGGCAGAATCTCGCGCACCACCGGGTCATCCAGGCACATCACGGCCAGGCCATAGAACGGCAGGTTGTGCAGGAACTCGACGAAGGTCTTCTTCAGTTTGTTGAAGTCCCCTTCGTAGGTGGCCATGTGGTCGGCGTCGATGTTGGTGACCACGGCGACCATCGGTTGCAGGTGCAGGAAGCTGGCGTCGCTTTCATCGGCTTCGGCAATCAGGTAACGGCTGGTGCCTAGCTGGGCGTTGGTGCCCGCTGCAGTCAAGCGACCACCGATGACGAACGTGGGGTCCAGCCCACCGGCGGCGAATACCGAGGCCAGCAGGCTGGTGGTGGTGGTCTTGCCGTGGGTACCGGCCACGGCCACGCCATGGCGGTAGCGCATGAGTTCGGCCAGCATCTCTGCCCGTGGCACCACCGGAATGCGACGTTCCAGGGCAGTGGCCACTTCAGGGTTGGCCGGGTTGATGGCGCTGGACACCACCAGCACGTCAGCGGTCGCAGCGTTCTCTGCACGATGGCCAACGAAGATCTGCGCGCCGAACGACTCCAGGCGCTCGGTCACAGGCGAGACCTTGAGGTCCGAACCGGATACCTCGTAGCCCAGGTTCAGCAATACCTCGGCGATACCGCACATGCCGACACCGCCGATACCCACGAAATGGATACGACGAATACGGCCCATCTTGGGCTGGGGCATGGCTTTCTGGCTCTCAACCACGGGCCACCTCCAGGCAGATATCGACGACGGTGCTGGTTGCAGCAGGTTTGGCCAGACGCCTTGCGGTACCGGCCATGACAGTCAGTTTCTCGGGTTGCATCAGCACCTCGTTCAGGCGTTCAGCGAGTTGCGCTGCGCCAGTTGTCGCTTGTGGCATCAGGAAGGCAGCGCCTTCGCGGGCCAGATAATGGGCGTTATGGGTCTGGTGGTCATCGATCGCATGGGGCAAGGGCACCAGCATCGAGGGCAGGCCCGCTGCCGCCAGCTCGCTGACGGTCAGGGCCCCGGCACGGCACACCACCAGGTCGGCCCAGCCATAGGCTTGGGCCATGTCCTTGATGAAGGGCTCGACCTGCGCCTGGACACCGGCTTGGCGGTATCGCTCGGCGGTGATCGACGCATGTTGCTTGCCAGCCTGGTGGAACACCTGGGGCCGTACGGCTTCGGGCACTTCGGCCAGCGCTTTAGGCAACAATGTGTTCAAGGGTTCCGCGCCCAGGCTACCGCCGAGCACCAGCAGGTGCGGTTGACGCTGGCCAAGCGCAGGACGCCCGGCATCCATGAACAGTTCTGCACGCACCGGATTGCCTGTGGTGCGGCGCTTTTCACTGGCCGGGAAGGTGTCGGGGAAGGCTTCACATACCCGTGCGGCCAGGGGTACCAGCAAGCGGTTGGCGGTGCCGGCGCGGGCATTTTGCTCATGAATGATCAGCGGTACCCCGCAAAGGCGCGCCGCCACGCCGCCGGGACCTGTGACATACCCGCCGAAGCCCAGCACACAGGCAGGCTTGAGCGTGCGGATGATGCGCCGGGCCTGCAGCACGGCCTTGACCAGGGTCAAAGGGGCCTTGAGCAGCGATAGCTTGCCCTTGCCACGCAGGCCGCTGACTTGAATCCGATGCAGGGTAAGGCCGGCCTGGGGCACCAGTTCATTCTCGATCCCTCGCGGGGTGCCCAGCCAGTGCACGGTGTAGCCACGCGCCTGGAACTCGCGCGCGCAAGCCAGCGCTGGGAACACGTGACCGCCGGTTCCGCCGGCCATGATCAACACGTTCTTGTTTTCAGCGGCCATGGGCAGGCTCCTCGGCAAAGTCGCTCTCGCTGAATTCATGTTCTTCGCTGCCCAGATGGGTACGGCTTTCCCATTCGATACGCAGCAGCAGCCCCACGCACGCGCAGCAGATGACCAGCGAGCTGCCGCCATAGCTGAGGAACGGCAGGGTCAGGCCCTTGGTCGGCAGCAGGCCGACGTTCACGCCAATGTTGATCAGGAACTGACCAATCCACAGGAAGGCCAGGCCAAAGGCCATGTACGCGGCGAAGAACTGTTTGGCTTTCTCGGCCCACAGCCCGATGTAAAGCGCGCGAATGGTGACGAAGACGAATAGTGCGATGGTGACCAGCGAGCCAACCACACCCAGCTCTTCGGCCAGCACCGAGAACACGAAGTCGGTGTGCGCTTCAGGCAGGTAGAACTGCTTCTGCACGCTGTTGCCCAGGCCCACGCCCAGCCACTCGCCCCGCCCGAATGCGATCAGGGCCTGGGTCAACTGGTAGCCGGAGCCAAACTGATCGGACCAGGGGTCGGTGAAGGTGATCAGTCGCGCCATTCGATAGGGCTGTGCCTGCACCAGCACAAACACCGCCACGACCGCCAGCACCACCATCAGGCTGAAGCGGAACAGCCCCACCCCACCCAGGAACAGCATGGCAGCCGCGGCCCCCATCATCACCACGGTGGCGCCAAAGTCAGGCTCCATCAGCAGCAAACCGGCCATGGGCAGCAACACGATGAACGGCTTGAAAAAGCCCATCCAGCTCTCACGTACCTCGGTCTGCCGGCGTACCAGGTAGCCGGCAAGGTAGATGACCACGAATACCTTGGCGATTTCCGAAGGCTGGACGTTGAAGAAGCTGAAGCCGATCCAGCGCATCGAACCGTTGACCTCGCGCCCGATGCCGGGCACCAGCACCATGACCAGCAGGCCAAAGGCACCGAGCAGCATCATGAAACCCATGCGCTGCCAGGTGGCGATCGGCACCATCATGGTCGCGCCACAGGCAACCAGCCCGAGGAAGACGTAAACCAGGTGCCGGTACATGTGGTAAAGCGGGTTGCCGGACTGGACGGCGGCCACCTCCGAGGAGGCAGAGGTGATCATTACCAGGCCCAGGCCCAGCAGCGCCAGGCAACCGGCCAGCAGAGGGAAGTCCAAGTCGATGCCACGGCCGCTGATCAGCGGCGACGGGTAAGGCTTGAGGATGCCGAAGATCATGCCAGTGCTCCCGCTGCCTGGGCAAACAGGCGCCCGCGTTCTTCGAAGTTCTTGAACATGTCGAGGCTGGCGCAGGCTGGCGACAGCAGCACGGCATCACCGGGCTGTGCCAATTCGGCGCAGCGCTGCACAGCGTCGTCCAGGGAGGCTACCCGCACCAGCGGCGCGGCATCGCCGAGGGCCTGGCCCAGGCGTTCAGCATCACGGCCGAGCAACACCACGGCGCGGCAATAGCGCCGGATCGGTTCGCGCAGCGCCGCAAAATCGGCGCCCTTGCCGTCGCCTCCGGCAATCAGCACCAACTTGCCTGTTGTATCGGCACCCAGGCCTTCGATGGCTGCCAGTGCGGCGCCCACGTTGGTGGCCTTGGAGTCGTCGTACCAGTTCACCCCGTTGCGCTCACGTACCCACTGGCAACGGTGAGCGAGCCCCGTGAATTCACGCAGCGCCTGCAGCATCGGCTCGAAGGGCAGCCCTGCAGCATGGCCCAGGGCCAGTGCGGCCAGCGCATTGCTTTGGTTATGGGCACCGCGCACCTTGAGTTCGCGGACCGGCATCAGGGCCTGGAACGCGAAGGCAAGGTATTTCTCGCCGTCCACCTCGCGCAGGCCGAAGGCTTTGAAGTCGGGCTCGCCCAGGCCAAAGGTCCAGCAGGGGCGGCCTTCGACCGGCAGGGGACGACTGAGCGCGTCCTGGCGATTGACCACCACCTGCCGCGCACCCCGGAAAATGCGGTGCTTGGCCAAGTGGTAGGCCGGCAGGCCACTGTAGCGGTCCATGTGGTCTTCGCTGATGTTCAGCACCGTGGCGACTTCGGCATTGAGCTGGTCGGTGGTTTCCAGCTGGAAGCTGGACAGCTCCATCACGTACAGCTCGACGTCATCGGCCAACAGGTCGAGGGCCGGGGTGCCGAGGTTACCGCCAACCGCTACGCGCTTGCCCGCCCTGGCGGCCATTTCGCCGACCAGGGTGGTGACGGTGCTTTTGGCATTCGATCCACTGATGGCGATGATCGGTGCCTTGGCGTTGCGCGCAAACAGCTCGATGTCGCCGGACAGCTTGACCCCGCGGGCAGCGGCTTGTTGCAGCGCCGGCGTAGCCAAGGCCAAGCCTGGGCTGACGTACAGCTCGCTGGCGCGGCACAGGAAGTCCACGTCAAGCTCGCCACAGCGTACTTCCACCTGCGGGTAATCTCGGCGCAGGGTTTCCAGTTCCGGCGGTTGCTCGCGGGTATCGGCGACCGCAAAGGCAATGCCCCGGCTCGCCAGGAAGCGAACCAGGGACATGCCGCTCTTGCCGAGGCCGACAACGATGCGGAATTGGTCGGAAGCGATCAGTGACACGCGCATCTACCTCAGTTTCAGGGTGGCAAGGCCAATCAGCACCAGGATCACGGTGATGATCCAGAAGCGGACGATCACGCGTGGCTCTGGCCAGCCCTTGAGTTCAAAGTGGTGGTGAATCGGCGCCATGCGGAACACGCGCTTGCCGGTCAGCTTGAAGGAAGCGACCTGGATGACCACGGACAGGGTTTCCATCACGAATACACCGCCCATGATGAACAGCACGATTTCCTGGCGCACGATCACGGCGATGGTGCCCAGCGCCGCGCCCAGCGCCAGTGCGCCCACGTCGCCCATGAACACTTGTGCCGGGTAGGTGTTGAACCACAGAAAGCCCAGGCCGGCACCGATCAGTGCGCCGCAGAACACGATCAGCTCACCAGAGCCGGGTACGTACGGGATCAACAGGTACTCGGCGAATTTCACGTTGCCCGACAAATAGCAGAAGATGCCCAGCGCCCCGCCAACCATCACGGTCGGCATGATGGCAAGACCATCCAGGCCATCGGTCAGGTTCACGGCGTTGCTGGAGCCGACGATGACGAAATAGGTCAGCACCACGAAACCGATGCCCAGGGGGATGGTAACGTCCTTGATGAACGGCAGTATCAGGGTGGTCTCCACACTGGTCGGGGCCGTCTTGTAGAGGAACACGGCCGCAGCCAGGCCGAACACCGACTGCCAGAAATACTTCCAGCGACTTGGCAGGCCGCGGGAGTTCTTCTCGATGACCTTGCGGTAGTCGTCGACCCAGCCGATGGCACCGAAGGCCAGGGTAACGATCAGCACCACCCAGACATAACGGTTGGTCAGGTCAGCCCACAGCAAGGTACTGACGGCAATGGCAGACAGGATCAATGCCCCGCCCATGGTCGGCGTACCGGACTTGGACAGGTGCGACTGCGGCCCGTCATTGCGAACGGCCTGGCCGATCTGGCGAATTTGCAGGGTACGGATCATCCACGGCCCCAGCCACAGCGCCAGCGACAACGCGGTAAGCACCCCGAGAATCCCGCGCAGGGAGAGGTACTGGAAGACCGCGAAGCCTTTGTGGAACTGTTGCAGATACTCGGCCAACAGCAGCAGCATTAATGTTTCTCCCCGCTGGCACCGCACAGTGCGGCCACGACATTTTCCATCGCAGCGCTGCGCGAGCCCTTGATCAAGATAGTGGTATCGCCGGCATTTTCGGCACTGACTGCTTCGATCAGCGCGGCCTGCGTAGCGTAATGGTGGCCATGGGTACCGAACGCCTCGACGGCGTGCGCCATGTTGGCACCCACCGCATACAAGGCGTCGACCTTGCCGCGGGCGTAGTCACCCACCTGACGGTGACCTTCCTGCGCCCACTGACCCAGCTCGCCAATTTCTCCAAGCACCAGGACGGTGCGTCCGGAAAAGCCGGCGAGTATATCAATGGCGGCACACATGGAGGTGGGATTTGCGTTGTAACTGTCGTCGATCACGCGAGCGCCGCTCGGGGTGACCTGCGCCACGGTGCGGCCCTTGACCGGCTGGACCGCAGCCAGGCCGGCAGCAATGCCCTGCAGGCTGATGCCCACGGCATGGGCGGCGGCGGCGGCGGCCAAGGCGTTGCTGACGTTGTGCACGCCCAGCACGTTGAGTTGCACCTGCGCCTGCCCGCCGGCCCCGTGCAGGGTGAAGGACGGGCAGCCGCGGGGGTCACGGCCAATGTCACTGGCATGGAAGTCGGCACAGGTATCGTCGAGCGCAAAGCTCACGACCCGGTGATCGCCGGCACGCGTTCGCCAAGTGTCGAAGGCCTTGTCGGCCAGGTTGAGAATAGCGGTACCGCCCTCACCCAGTCCTTCGAGGATTTCGCCCTTGGCCTCGACGATTTTCTCCGGGCCGCCGAATTCACCCACGTGCGCGGTGCCGGCATTGTTGATGATGACCACTTGGGGCTGAGTCAAACCCACGGTGTAGCGAATTTCGCCGATGCGCGAGGCGCCCAGCTCGATGACGGCGGCGCTGTGCTCGGGGGCGATTTCCAACAAGGTCAGCGGCGCGCCCAGGTCATTGTTCAGGTTGCCGCGTGTGGCATGCACCAGGCCGCGCGTGCGCAGGACACTGGCGAGCATTTCCTTGACCGTGGTCTTGCCGCTGGACCCGGTAATGGCCACCACGGGCTTGTCAAAGGCCGCCCGGTTGAGTGCACCGAGCTGGCCAAGGGCCAGGCGACAATCAGCGACCACCAATTGCGGCAGGTCGACGCCCTGCACTTGGCGTTCGACCAGCGCCGCCACGGCGCCCTTGGCCTTGACGTCCGTCAGGTAGTCATGACTGTCAAAGCGCGGGCCGGCCAGGGCAACGAAGAGTTGCCCCGGCGCGACGCTGCGGCTGTCGATGCTGACGCCATCGAAGCGGGCATCGGCGCCGGTCAGGCGACCCTTCAAGGTGGCGCTCACCTGGCTAAGCGTCATCGCCTCAAGCATTGGGGGCCTCCCAGGCTGCGAGTGCCTTTTCGGCCTCGGTCAAATCGGAAAACGCATGGCGCTGCGCGTTGATCTCCTGATAGTCCTCGTGTCCCTTGCCGGCCAGCACGATGACGTCGTCGGCAGCGGCACCGGCGATCAGCTGGGCGATGGCCTCACCGCGACCGGCCACGAACGCCACCTCGGCCGGCGCCGTAAAGCCGGGCCGAATATCGTCGAAGATGCGCATTGGGTCTTCGGTACGCGGGTTGTCGTCGGTCACCAGCACCCGGTCGGCCAGACGTTCGGCCACTTCTGCCATCAGCGGGCGCTTGCCCCGGTCACGGTCACCGCCACAGCCGAACAGGCACAGCAGTTGGCCGTGGGCATGGGGGCGTAGGGCCTGGAGCACTTTTTCCAGGGCATCGGGCGTGTGCGCGTAGTCGACCACCACCAGGGGCTTGTCGCCGCCGCCCAGGCGTTGCATGCGGCCAACAGGGCCGTGTAACTGCGGCATGACCTTGAGGATCTCGTCCAGGGCGTAGTCCAACGCCAGCAGGGTCGCCACGGCCGCCAATACGTTGCTCAGGTTGAAACGACCCAGCAGCTGCGTGCGCAACGTGCGCTCGCCCTGGGCGGTGACGAGGGTGGCGCAGACGCCATCGTCGTCGAACTTGGCCTTGGGGCAGTACAGCGAGGCGTCCGAGTGCTCCAGGCTGTAGGTGATCAACCGGGTATCGATGCGCTCAGCCATCGGCTTGTGAGCGTAGGCGTCAGCCAGGCGGCGACCGAAGTCGTCGTCCAGATTGACCACTTGGCAACGCAGGCTTGGCCAGGCAAACAGCTTGGCCTTGGCCGCTTCGTAGGCCTGCATGCTGCCGTGGTAGTCGAGGTGGTCACGGGACAGGTTGGTCATCACCGCGATGTCGAACGCCAAGGCCGCTACACGCCCCTGCTCCAGGGCATGGGAGGACACTTCCATGGCAACGGCCTTGGCGCCTTGTTTTTTCAAGTCGTACAGGGTCGACTGCACGGCGATCGGGTCAGGCGTGGTCAGTCGACCGCTTTTCAGCTCGCCGTAGAAACCCGTCCCCAGGGTACCCACCAGGCCGCAACGCTGGCCCAACAGGTCGAGCGCCTGTGCCACCAGTTGGGTGACGCTGGTCTTGCCGTTGGTGCCGGTCACGCCTACCAGGTTCAACTGGCGGCTGGGCTCGCCATAGAAGCGCCCGGCGATGTCCGACAGCTGGGCGATCAGGCCCTTGACTGGAATCAGCGGTACATCGGTCAGCGGCAGCACCGTGGCGCCCTGTTCCTCGTAAGCCACGGCGGCAGCGCCACGGGCCAGCGCGTCGGCGATATGCTCGCGGCCATCAACCTTGGCCCCAGGCACTGCCAGGAACAGGTCGCCTGGGCGCACGTTGCGGCTATCGAGGGTCAGTTCACGAATCAGCGGGTCGCGGCTGGCATGGGCGAAGAGCTTGCTCAATGGCATTGTCATTATCCACGCCCTCCGTTGGCGGCTGCTGCATTGACTTGCGATTGGCTTGCCGGCGCTGCCGGCGCAGGTGGCGGCAGGTTGTCTGGCGGCACGTTCATCAACCGAAGCGTGCCGGACATGACCTTGCTGAACACAGGTGCCGATACCAGACCGCCGAAGTAGCCGCCTTTGCCGGGTTCGTCGATTACCACGACGATCGCATAGCGCGGGTCGCTCATCGGGCCGAAGCCTGCGAACAGCGAGCGATAGGCATTTTCGGTGTAGCCCTTGGAACCCACCGTGGCTTTACGCGCGGTACCGGACTTGCCGGCCACGTGGTAGAACGGCACCTGGGCACGGAACACGCCGCGCGGCGCCTCGATCACTTGCTGGAGCATGCCCTGCACGGTTTCTGCGGTTTCCTTGGGAATCGCCTGGACGGCTTCGGGCGCCTTGTCCACCTTGAGGATCGACAGCGGCACCATCTTGCCGTCGTTGGCCAAGGCTGCATAAGCGTGCACCAGCTGCAGAGCGGTGACCGAAACGCCGTAGCCGTACGACAGCGTGGCCGTTTCGGCCTTGCGCCACTCCCGGTGGTTGGGCAGGTTGCCGACACGCTCGCCCGGGAAACCCAGGCCGGTGTACTGGCCCAGCCCGACCTGGGACATGACACGGTAGATGGCTTCGCCGCCGATATCGAAGGCGATCTTGCTCATGCCCACGTTACTGGAGTTGATCAGAATGCCGGTCAGGTCGAGGATCGGACCCTCGCTTCGGGACACGTCCTTGATGGTATAGCGACCGATCTGCAGACTGCCCGGGTAAACCTCGACCTTGTCGGTAGGCTTCCAGCGGCCGCTTTCCAGTGCGGCACTCATCGAGATCGGCTTGACCGTGGAGCCAGGCTCGAACACGTCGATGATGGCCCGGTTGCGCATGGCCGCCGGGAACATGCTGCGGCGGTTGTTGGGGTTGTAGGTAGGCTGGTTGACCATCGCCAAAACCTCACCGGTCTTGACGTCCATGATCACCAGGCTGCCGGCCTTGGCGTCCTGCTCGGCGATGGCGTTGCGCAGTTCGCGGGTAGCCAGGTATTGAAGGCGCAGGTCAATCGACAACGCCAAGGTCTTCCCTGCCTTGGCGTTCTTGGTGACCTGGATGTCCTTGATCAGGCGGCCGCGCCGGTCCTTGATCACCTGCCGCTTGCCCGGTACACCGGCCAGCCACTCGTCATAGGCCAGCTCGACGCCTTCGCGACCGTGATCGTCCAGGTCGGTAAAGCCGACCATGTGGGCGGTCACGTCGCCGGCAGGGTAGAAGCGGCGGAACTCTTCCAGCCCATAGACGCCTGGTACCTTCAGGTCCAGCACATGCTGCCCCTGCTCCGGGGTCAGGCCGCGGACCAGGTAGATGAATTCCTTGTTGGCTTGCTGGGTCAGGCGCTCGGTGAGCTGCTGGGGGTTTTGCCCCAGAGCAGCTGCCAACTGCGGCCAGCGGTCGCGCGAAGCCTGCATTTCCTTGGGGTTGGCCCACAGCGTGGTGACCGGCGTGCTGACCGCCAGCGGCTCACCGTTGCGGTCAGTGATCAAGCCACGGTGCGCAGGGATGGGAATGTGGCGCAGGCTGCGTGCATCGCCCTGCCCCTTGAGGAAATCGCGGTCGACGACCTGCAGGTCGATGATGCGCCAGCAAATGGCACCGACCATCAGCGCCAACAGGCCGACGACCACACGGAACCGCCAGGGATAGAGTGCGCCTTCGAGCTTCATCATGGCGCCACCATCCGCACTTCGTCAGCGGCTGGCACGCGCATCTTGAGCTGCTCGGTAGCCAGGTTTTCGATGCGACTGGCCGCTGTCCAAGTGCTTTGCTCCAGGATCAACCGGCCCCATTCAGCCTGGGCCTTGTCCCGCTCGTTGAGCTCCCCGTACAGGGTATTGAGCAATTGTCGGTTCCAGTGCGCGCTGTACGACACGGCAATGGCCGAGCCCAGCACGCCGACGAACAGCATGAGCATGAGGAAGCTGCCGCCAGGCAGAGGTTTGGCGAACAACTTGCTCACCGCAATTTCTCCGCAACACGCATCACCGCACTGCGTGAGCGGGGGTTGGCCTTGAGCTCTGCATCGGAGGCGAACTGGGCTTTACCGATCAGCTTGATGGTGGGCTCGAACACCTTGTGCTGCACGGGCAGGTTGCGCGGCAGGTTGTCAGCTTCGCCCTTGGCCAGTTTGCGCATGAACAGCTTGACGATGCGGTCTTCGAGCGAGTGGAAGCTGATCACGGCCAGGCGACCGCCAACCTCCAGTGCGTCGATGGCCGCTTGCAGGCCGGTTTCCAGGTCGCCGAGTTCGTTGTTGACGTGGATACGCAGGCCCTGGAACGCGCGGGTGGCTGGGTTCTTGCCCTTTTCCCATGCAGGGTTGGCCACCTTGAGAACCTCGGCAAGGTCGCCTGTGCGGGTGAACGGCTGCTTTTCACGGCGCTCGACGACTGCACGGGCCATACGGCCGGCGAAGCGCTCCTCGCCATACTCCTTGAATACGCGGGCGATTTCCTCGACCGGCGCGGTGGCAATGAATTCGGCGGCGCTGATGCCCTGGTCGGGGTTCATGCGCATGTCCAGCGGCCCGTCATTAAGGAAGCTGAAGCCACGCTCCGGGTCATCAAGCTGTGGTGAAGACACGCCCAGGTCCATCAGTATCCCGCTCACCTTACCGTGCAGGCCACGCTCGGCCACTTCTGCACCCAGCTCGGCAAAGCTGCGCTGCACAATGACAAAGCGGCCGTCTTCGGCCGCCAGCGCTTGCCCTGTGGCAATCGCTTGTGGGTCTTTGTCAAATCCCAACAGCCGCCCTTCTGGGCCGAGCTTGCTGAGGATCAGCCGACTGTGTCCGCCACGGCCAAAGGTGCCGTCCAGATAGCAACCGTCGGCGCGCAAGGCCAGTGCCTCGACAGCTTCGTCGAGCAGGACGGTAATGTGGTTGAAGCCGCTATCTATGGTCACAGGATCAGGTCACGCAATTCGTCGGGCATGGCGCCCGGTTGTTGGATAGCTGCGAGGTCGGCTGCCGAAACCGTGTTCCAGGCTTCCTCATCCCACAGCTGGAATTTGTTCAGTTGCCCCACCAGCATCGCCTTCTTGTCCAGCCGGGCGTACTCACGCAAGCGGGGCGGCACCAGGAAGCGACCACTGCCATCAAGCTCTAGGTCGACCGCATTACCAATCAGCAAGCGCTGCAGGCGGCGGTTTTCCTCACGAAGCGATGGCAAGGCTCGCAACTTGGCTTCAATTTGCTCCCACTCATCGAGCGGGTAGACGCACAAGCAGGGATCGACAGCGTCGATGGTCACGATCAGCTGGCCGTTGCAACGCGAATCGAGCTCGTCACGGTACCGGCTCGGCATGGCGAGACGGCCCTTGGCATCGAGACTGACGGCATTGGCTCCGCGAAACACGGCTGCGATTCCCCACAATATTAGCTTTTTTGTGTCAGAAAACCCACTTCATCCCACTTCCTGCCACCTGCGCACACTATAGGAATCCGCCCGCAGCACCGTCAAGGCACGTTCGGAAGGAAAAGCCTTACATGACCGAGATTTAGCGCGTTAAAGGAATGTGGAAAGACTATCTGGGGAATAAAAAGACTTGAGAAATCAAATGCGCACAACCCGATGCGGGCCGAACTTAAAGTGATTTATCAAGAGTAAGATTTTTTCGGCATTACAAGATGAGATCTGCTATCGATTCAAGCAGGAGGGAAGAGGTGGAGAGTCGATCTGTAAGCCGGGTTTTGTCGAGGACAGTCATTCCTCTACGACGGCCATCACTGGACGCCTCTAGCAACCTACCCGGTTCCGACGCGGGCCACGCCTGATGGAACCCTATTTGGTCTTGCTCCGAGTGGGGTTTACCTAGCCACGGGCTGTTGCCAGCCGTGCGGTGCGCTCTTACCGCACCTTTTCACCCTTACCGGCACCGAAGTGCTTAGGCGGTTGTTTTCTGTGGCACTTTCCGTAGGCTCGCGCCTCCCAGGCGTTACCTGGCACTCTGCCCTGCGGAGCCCGGACTTTCCTCCCCCCGCCAGCGACACCGCAATGCGGTGGAACTTAAACGGGCAGCGACTGTCCGATCGACTCTCCGGCGCAAAGAGTACCGGCAGATGCTGCCAAGAACAAGCGTTACCGCCTTTTATATCAACTAGCCACTACTGCGCTTTCTGTTTTTCCAGTGCAACTTGATACAGCAGGTTCTTGCGTACGCCCGTTATTTCCGACGCCAGCGCCGCTGCCCGCTTGAGCGGAAGCTCGGCCAGCAGAAGGTCAAGTACGCGCTGCGCTTCTGTGCCGATACCCTGTTCGCCTTCCGGCGCGCTCCAGCCGCCTACCAGTACCACACATTCGCCGCGCTGCTGATTGCTGTCGCCGGCAACGAACGCATGTAGCTCGGACAAAGGCAGGCCCTTGAGGGTTTCAAACGTTTTGGTGATTTCGCGCGCCAGCACCGCTGGACGGTCTGCGCCAAACACCGCCTGCATGTCGTCCAGGCACTCCAGGATGCGATGCGGCGCCTCATAGAAGATCAAGGTACGCGGCTCCTCCTTGACCTGCTCCAGACGGGCGCGGCGCCCCGCTGTCTTGGCGGGCAGGAAACCTTCGAAGATGAAGCGATCCGAAGGCAAGCCTGCCGCTGACAGTGCGGCGATCAAGGCACAGGCGCCAGGCACCGGCACCACGGGCACACCTGCAGCGCGAGCCTGTCGCACCAGGTGATAACCGGGGTCCGAAATCAGCGGTGTGCCTGCGTCAGACACCAGCGCCACATCGTCGCCGGCCAATAGCCGGGTCAGAAAGCGCCCCCCCTCATCCCGCTCGTTATGTTCATGGCAGGCGGCCAGTGGTGTGTCGATGCCGAAGTGTTGCAGCAGGCGGATCGAATGGCGCGTGTCCTCGGCAGCGATCAGTGACACGCTTGCCAGCACCTTCAGCGCCCTGGCACTCATGTCATCAAGATTGCCGATAGGCGTTGCCACCACATAAAGCGTTCCCACTGGGGCGGTCGAAGCCCCGGCCACATCAGTCACTGCACGCACCTGCCATTGAAATCAAAGCAGGCATTGTAGCCCGAGCACCCGCAACAGCGCGCAAAGAAGTTGAACGCCGCTGCGCCACAGCAGGCCTATAGTGAAGCTTCCACACGGCGACATCGCGCCCGGGCCAGCGCTTGGGTACAATCGCCAGCCAACTTGATCGAGTAACAGGACAATTACATGATCGCCTGCCTGCGGCTGCTCACAGCCTTCTGTCTCGCTGCCCTGCTGGCAGCCTGCGCCAGTTCGCCCTCATCCAGCCTTGGCGAGCTGCCCCGTACGCCGGATGCCAGCATCGAGCAACTGCTCGAACGGGCGACCTCCAGCAAGTCTGCCGAAGATGCCGCACTGCTGCGCCTGAGCGCCGCAGACATGGCCTACCAGCAGAAGGACTTCCCGCGCGCCGCACGCATTCTCGAACAAGTCCAGGTAGACACGCTCAAGCCCGCCCAGCAGGTGTTCGCCGTCACGCTGACCGCCGAACTTGCCATGAGCCGCAACCAACCCAAGGCTGCCTTGAGCGCGCTGCAGCATCCCAGCCTGCAGCACGTGCCCGAATTGCCTGCGCAACAGCAGGTGCGCACCTATTCGGTACATGCCGCCGCTCTGGAGGCCGACGGGCAGGCCATGGCCGCTGCCCAGCAGCGTGTGCTGTTGGCACCGCTGCTCAGCGGGCAAGCCGCCAGCGCCAACCACGATGCCATCTGGTCACTTGTCGCCTCGCTGTCGACCGAGCAGCTGCAACAGCCCGCCAACGATCCGGTCCTGGCGGGCTGGTCCAGCCTCGCCCTGGCCGTCAAGGGCGCCGGCACCCTGGAGCAGCAACAGGCAGCCATCGACGACTGGGTCAAACAGCACCCGGATCATCCTGCCGCGAAACAGTTGCCCACTGCCCTCACCAAGCTCAAGGAGCTGGCTAGCCAGCCTCTGACGCGTATCGCCCTGCTACTTCCCCAGGAAGGCCCATTGGCCGGTGTGGCGCGCGCGCTGCGTGACGGGTTCATGGCCGCCCACTTCCAGGCCCAGCAATCCGGGCAACCCGCCCCGTCCGTGCAGATGGTCGACAGCTCCCGCATCGGGTCGCTGGACGACTTCTACCGACAGGCGCAGGCCGACGGCGTGCAGCTTGTCATTGGCCCATTGGAGAAACCCCTGGTCAAGCAATTGGCTGCCAAGCCGCAGCTTCCGATCACCACCCTGGCACTGAACTATGCCGACGCGGGTCAAAAGGCGCCGCCTCAACTGTTCCAGTTCGGCCTTGCCGCCGAGGACGAGGCCCGCGAGGTGTCCCGCAGGGCCCGCGCAGACGGCATGGTCCGCGCCGTTGCCATGGTGCCGAGCGGTGAATGGGGCGATCGTGTCCTGGCCGCGTTCCGTCAGGATTGGGAGAGCAACGGCGGTACACTGCTGGCTGCAGAGCGTATTGCCCAGCCCGTGGCACTGGCCCAGCAGATTGCCGACCTGTTCCAGCTGCGCCAAAGCGAAGGGCGCGCCAAGAGCGTGCAAAGCACCGTGGGCGGCAGCATCGCTGCCCAGCCGGCACGTCGCCAGGACATCGACTTCCTGTTCCTGGCAGCCACCCCACAGCAGGCGCAGCAGATCAAGCCGACGCTGAACTTCCAGTACGCAGGTGACGTGCCAGTCTATGCCACTTCCAACCTGTACAGCGCCAGCGGCGATGTGAACCAGTACAACGACATGAACGGCATCCGTTTCTGTGAAACCCCATGGTTGCTCGACAGCAGCAACAGCCTCCGCCAGCAGGTGGTACAGCAATGGCCGCAAGCGGCGGGCAGCCTGGGCCGCCTGTATGCCATGGGTGTAGACGCCTACAGCCTGGCCCCGCGCCTCGGTCAGCTCAAGGCCCTGCCGGACAGCCGTATCCAGGGCCTGTCTGGCAACCTCGGCATCAATGCCAGCCAGCGCGTTGAGCGTCAGTTGCCGTGGGCAGAGTTCGCCGGCGGCCAGGTCAAGCGCCTCCCTGACACGCCCCGCTGATGACCGCTGCCCCGCCAAGCCATGCTGGGCAAGCGGCGGAAAACCATGCCCTTGAGTACCTTCAAGGGCATGGCCTGAAGCTGATTGACCGCAACTGGCGATGCAAAGGAGGCGAGCTTGATCTGGTCATGCTCGACGCCGATACAGTAGTATTCGTCGAAGTCCGCTATCGGTTGCACGCGCACTTCGGTGGCGCCCTCGGCAGTATCGATCAGCGCAAGCAGAAGCGGCTGGTGCTTGCCGCCAGCCTGTTCCTGCATCAGAAACCTCAATGGGGCGACTGTCCTTGCCGCTTCGACGTGGTCGCCCTTCAAGGCAGCCATCATGCTGGCAAGCCGCTCGAATGGTTGAAAAACGCCTTCGAATGCTGAACCCACTTCGTTCTTTTTGCTCTATGTTTCGCGGGCTGATTACCGTCGCGTGCCGCGACGGCCTCCGCCCCATTTAAGGTCACCAGATGGACATGCAATCCCGAATCCGCCGGCTGTTCCAGGCCAGCATCGATACCAAGCAACAGGCAATGGACATCCTGGCACCGCACATCGAGCAGGCCAGCCTGGTCATGGTCAACGCACTGCTCAACGAGGGCAAGATGCTCGCGTGCGGCAACGGCGGCTCGGCCGGCGATGCGCAACATTTCTCTTCGGAGCTGCTCAACCGCTTCGAACGCGAACGCCCCAGCCTGCCAGCAATCGCGCTGACCACTGACAGCTCGACCCTGACCTCGATTGCCAACGACTACAGTTACAACGAGGTGTTTTCCAAGCAGATCCGCGCCTTGGGCCAACCCGGGGATGTTCTGCTGGCCATCTCCACCAGCGGCAATTCCGCCAACGTCATCCAGGCCATCCAGGCCGCACATGACCGCGAAATGATTGTCGTAGCATTGACGGGCCGCGACGGCGGGGGCATGGCCTCGCTATTGCTGCCAGAGGACGTCGAGATTCGGGTACTCTCGACGGTGACCGCTCGCATCCAGGAAGTCCACCTGCTGGCGATCCATTGCCTGTGCGATCTGATCGACAGCCAACTGTTCGGGAGTGAAGAATGACCCCTATGCGCATTGGCCTCATGGCCTTGACCTTGTGCCTGAGCGTCACCGGCTGCAGTTCGGTACTCAACTCTGCTCGTAATTCGCCCATCGAGGACGACCGAGGCACTCGCACCATTGGCAGCAAGATCGACGATTCACTGATCGAGACCAAGGCATCGGTGAACATCGCCAAGGCAAGCCCGGACCTCGACAAGGGCTCGCACATCGTCGTCAGCAGCTACAACGGCATCGTTCTGTTGGCTGGCCAGACGCCACGCGCCGACCTCAAGAGCCTTGCCGAACAGACGGCCAGCCAAGTCCAGCGCGTCAAGAAGGTGCATAACGAACTGCAGGTCATGCAGCCCTCCTCCATCCTGGCGCGCAACAACGATGCGTGGTTGACCACCAAGATCAAGACTCAGATGCTGGCCGATACAGCAGTACCCAGCTCGCGGATCAAAGTGATCACCGAGAATGGCATCGTGTATTTGTTGGGGCTCGTCACCCAGCAGGAGGCCAATGCCGCCACTGCCGTCGTGCAAAGCGTGTCTGGTGTGCAAAAAATCGTGAAACTGTTCGAGTACATCGACTGAACACTTGAGCACGCCAGGCCGCGCAGGCCCTCGCGCACCTAGCCTATTGCCAGTACTAAAAAGGCGATCCTTGCGGATCGCCTTTTCTTATTTCACCACTTTCAAACTTGGCCGACCGCTCGGGCGCGGTGGCTGCCCGCCGCCTTCTGGCGGCCCATCATCATCAGGCTGCTCCTGATCGTCCTCGATTTCCTCGTCCTCCATCATCGAAGACTCCAACTCGAAAACCATGCCCTGACCATTTTCGCGGGCATAAATACCCAGTACCGCGCCAATGGGCACGAACAACGAATGGGGCACGCCGCCAAAACGGCCTTCGAAGCTGACGGCGTCATTGTCCATGTGCAAACTGCGCACAGCGCTGGGCGACACATTCAGGACGATCTGGCCATCACTGGCAAAACCTTCCGGCACCTGTACTTTCGGGTACTCGGCATTGACCAACATATGGGGTGTGCAATCGTTGTCGACGATCCACTCGTACAGTGCTCGAACCAGATAGGGGCGACTGGAGTTCATCAACAGCTCCTCAAAGCGTGCGCATTTCGCGTTCAACGGACGACAGGCTTGCCTGGAATGACTCCCGGGCGAACTGTCGCTCCATGTAATCCAGCAGCGGCTTGGCTTGCCGCGGCAATTCGATACCCATCATCGGCAGACGCCAGAGTATGGGCAGTAGACAGCAATCGACCAGGCTTTGCTCATCGCTCATGAAACAGGCGAACTCGCCAAACAGCGGCGAGACACCGGTCAGGCTCTCGCGCAGCGCCTTGCGAGCCTCTGCACGGGCAGCCTCACCGGTGCGTGGGTCGAGAATCTGATCAGCCAGGCTGCACCAGTCACGCTGGATACGGTGCATCAGTAACCGGCTATTGCCACGCCCCACCGGATAGACCGGCATCAGCGGAGGATGCGGATAGCGCTCCTCCAGGTACTCCATGATCACCGACGACTCATACAGGACCAAATCCCGATCAACCAAGGTCGGCACGCTGCCATACGGGTTCAGTTCGGCGAGCCGCGGCGGAATCTTGTCGGTATCGACGTCGGTGATGTGCGCGTCAACGGCCTTTTCGGCCAACACAAGGCGAACCCGATGCGAGTATTGATCGGCAGGGTCGGAATAGCAGGCTAACCCATTGGTTACGCCCATGTAGCGCCTCCTCTCGAGGGATGCTTGTAAAACTGTAAATGAAAACGCGCCTGTGGCGCACTGGCATAACAACCAGTGCGCCACAGGCGCGTTCAACAACCAGAGGTTACTGCGTGATCAGTGCACGTCCTTCCAGTATTCACGCTTGAGCAAGTAGGCGAATACGAAGAAGAAAGCCAGGTACAGCAATACATAGGTACCAATGCGCTGGCTTTCCAGTTTGACCGGGTTGGCCGAATAGGCCAGGAAGGTCACCAGGTTCTTGACCTTCTCGTCGAACTGCTCGGTGGTCAGGGTACCGGAATTCGGCGTGATGGTCAGCTGATCGCAGGCTTCATGGGTCAACGGCGTGCCGGTCAAGGGGTCAAATTGTTTCTTGCCGTCCACCACCGTCTGCACCTGCTTGCAGCCGATCACCTGGTTTCCCTGCAGGCCAACCAGCACGTTCGGCATGCCGACGTTCGGGAAGACCTTGTTGTTCACGCCGTAGGGCCGCGATGGGTCTTCATAGAAACTGCGCAGATAGCTGTACAGCCAGTCGGCGCCTCTGACCCGTGCCACCAGGGTAAGGTCGGGTGGCGCGGCACCGAACCAGGTCTTGGCATCGCTGGGTTTCATGCCAATCTGCATGTGGTCGCCAATCTTGGCCCCGGTGAACACCAGGTTTTCAAGCATCACGTCGTGGGGAATGCCCAGGTCATCAGCCACCCGCTCATAGCGCTGGAACTTGGCACTGTGGCACCCCATGCAGTAGTTGGCGAACGTGCGCGCACCGTCCTGCATCGCTGCCTTGTCGCTCAGGTCGATATCGACCTTGTCCAGTTCCACGCCATGCTCTGCAGCAAGGGCGAATGCAGGCATCACTGCCAGGAGAAATACAGCAATCAACTTTTTCATCAGCCAGTCACCCTTTCCGGAACCGGTTTGGTCTTCTCGAGCCTTGTGTAGAACGGCATCAGCAGGAAGTAGGCGAAGTACAGGAACGTGCACACCTGCGACAGCAAGGTACGCCCAGGCGTTGGCGCCAGTACCCCCAGCACGCCGAGGACGATGAAGGCGACGCAGAACACCAGCAGGAAGAGTTTGCTTATCCAGCCCTTGTAGCGCATGGAGCGAACCGGGCTGCGGTCCAGCCAGGGCAGCACGAACAGCACGGCAATGGCTGCGCCCATGGCGATCACGCCCATCAGCTTGTCCGGTACGGCGCGCAAGATGGCGTAGAACGGCGTGAAGTACCACACCGGCGCGATGTGCTCGGGGGTCTTGAAGGCGTTGGCCTGTTCGAAGTTGGGTTTTTCCAGGAAGTACCCGCCCATTTCCGGGAAGAAGAACACCACGGCGCAGAACACGAACAGGAACACGACCACCCCGACGATATCCTTGACGGTGTAGTACGGGTGGAACGGAATACCGTCCAGCGGGATACCGTTTTCGTCCTTGTGCTTCTTGATGTCGATGCCATCGGGGTTGTTAGAGCCGACTTCGTGCAGGGCCAGGATATGCAGCACCACCAGGCCCAGGATGACGATCGGCAATGCCACTACATGCAGGGCGAAGAAGCGGTTGAGCGTGATGCCCGAGATCAGGTAGTCGCCGCGAATCCACTGGGTGATGTCATCACCAATGACGGGAATGGCCCCGAACAACGAGATGATCACCTGGGCACCCCAATACGACATCTGCCCCCATGGCAGCAGGTAGCCCATGAACGCTTCAGCCATCAGCGCCAGGTAGATCAGCATGCCAAACAGCCATACCAGCTCCCTGGGCTTTTGGTAGGAGCCATACAACAGGCCGCGGAACATGTGCAGGTAGACCACGATGAAGAAGGCCGACGCACCCGTCGAATGCAAGTAGCGCAGGATCCAGCCGTATTCCACGTCACGCATGATGTATTCGACTGAGGCGAAGGCCTCTTCGGCCGAAGGCGTGAAACTCATCGTCAGCCAGACCCCGGTGACGATCTGGTTGACCAACACCAGCAAGGCCAGGGAGCCGAAGAAGTACAGGAAATTGAAGTTCTTGGGCGCGTAGTACTTGCTGAGGTGGTCTTCCCACATCTTGGTGGCAGGGAAACGCGCGTCGATCCAGTCCATGAACTTGCTCATCATGCGTTCTCCTGGTCGATACCGATGACGATGATCTCGTCGGACTCGTAGGCATGGGGCGGCACCGGCAGGTTCAGCGGTGCCGGCTGCGACTTGTACACTCGCCCTGCCATGTCGTAGTGGGAACCATGGCACGGGCAGAAATAGCCTCCGACCCATTTGGGACCGAGGTCGACGGGGGCCACTTCCGGGCGGAAGGTGGGCGAGCACCCCAGGTGCGTGCACAGACCAACCAGCACGAGGATCTCCGGCTTGATGGAGCGTACTTGCGGATCGACGTAGGTCGGCTGGTCCGATGCCTGGGAATCAGGGTCTGACAATTCGCCGGTGATTTTCTTGAGGTTGCCGAGGATCTCAGCCGTTCGCCGCACGATGAACACAGGCTGCCCTCGCCATTCTGCGACCATCTGCTGCCCTGGCTCGACCTTAGCGATGTTGACCTTTACCGGTGCGCCTGCAGCTTTCGCCTTGGCACTGGGGAACCATGACCCCACGAACGGTACCGCAGCCCCCACTGCTCCCGCTGCCCCGACCACGGATGTCGCGGCTACGAGGAAGCGGCGCCGGCCTGCGTTGACGCCGTCATTGCTCATTCAGTCCTCTCCCATCAGCTTGCTTGGCCTGTTGAACCAGGCTCGTACCTACGTTGTGTCTGTGGCGCTAAAAATTGGTCGCCATGGTAAGTAACAAAACCACACACTGACAAGGTGATTACCGGGCTGCACGGCCACTACCCACGCTTTGCTTGATCTACGTCTATGGGAAAGGCGCTCACCGACGAGCGGGTAAATTATTTAAGGCAAAAAAAAGCCCGGTTCCAAGGAACCGGGCTTTTTTCGACTGCCGAAGCGGTATTAACGCTTAGAGTACTGAGGACGCTTACGCGCTTTACGCAGACCCACTTTCTTACGCTCGACTTCACGAGCGTCGCGGGTGACGTAGCCAGCACGACGCAGAGCGCCACGCAGGGTTTCGTCGTATTCCATCAGGGCGCGGGTGATACCGTGACGGATCGCACCGGCCTGACCGCTGACACCACCACCGGAAACGGTGACGTAGATGTCGAATTTCTCAACGCTTTCGGTCAGCTCGAGTGGCTGGCGAACAACCATGCGAGCGGTTTCGCGACCGAAGAACACGTCCAGAGAACGGTTGTTGATGGAGATGTTACCAGTACCCGGACGCAGGAATACGCGAGCGGTTGCGGTCTTGCGACGGCCAGTGCCGTAATTTTGAGTCGCCGACATAATGAACTATCCCGTTAGATCTTCAGTTCTTGAGGCTGCTGAGCAGTGTGTGGGTGAGCAGCACCCGCGTACACTTTCAGCTTACGGTACATGTCGCGACCCAGCGGGTTCTTCGGCAGCATGCCTTTGACCGCAGTTTCGATAACACGCTCAGGGGCCTTGGCGATCAACTTCTCGAAGTTGATTTCCTTGATACCACCTGGGAAACCGGAGTGGGAGTAGTACATTTTGTCGGAAGACTTGGCACCCGTCACACGAACCTGCTCGGCGTTGATGACGACGATGTAGTCGCCGGTATCAACGTGAGGGGTGTATTCTGGCTTGTGTTTGCCACGCAGACGGCTAGCGATTTCGGTAGCCAGACGACCCAGGGTCTGGCCAGCGGCGTCGACTACGAACCACTCGCGCTTTACTGTTTCCGGTTTAGCAGTAAAAGTTTTCATTCTCTAAAGCCTCAGAGGCCGCCCAGCGAAAAATAGACGGCGAATCTTACTGGATAGTGCACAGCTTGCCAAGGGCAAGCGCGCAGCCGAACGCTGACGCTTTTGGGGGCTCGGGTCAGGCACGCCAATGTTCGACGGGGTTCTTCCTGCGTGATGGTGCATCACTTCCGCCACGCGGAGAGGGGCTGAATTATCCAGATTGCGGGAAAAATATCAACCTGCTTTGATGAATGACCATAGCCAAGGAGCAAGCAACCGATGGACTACCGTCAGCTGGGTCGCACCGACCTCCAAGTCAGCGCGCTGTGTCTGGGCACCATGACCTGGGGCGAGCAGAACGATCAGACCCAGGCATTCGAACAGATTGCCCGGGCCAAGGCCGCGGGCATCAACTTCATCGATACCGCCGAGATGTATCCGGTACCCCCGCGGCCGGAAACCTATGCCGCTACCGAGCGCATCATCGGTAACTGGTTCGCCCGCCAGGGCGATCGGGACGACTGGGTACTGGCCAGCAAGGTGGCCGGCCCCGGCAATGGCATCAGCCATATCCGCGACGGTCAACTCAGGCACAACCGGCAACACATCGTCGCGGCACTGGAAGAGAGCCTGCGGCGCCTGCAGACCGATCGCATCGACCTCTACCAGCTGCACTGGCCTGAACGCAGCACCAACTTCTTCGGCAAGCTGGGCTACCAGCACCTGGCCCAGGACCATTTCACGCCACTGGAAGAAACCCTGGAGGTGCTCGACGAGCAGGTGCGCGCGGGCAAGATCCGCCACATCGGGCTGTCCAACGAAACCCCCTGGGGCACCATGAAATTCCTGCAGCTGGCCGAAAGCCGTGGCTGGCCTCGGGCCGTCTCTATCCAGAACCCCTACAACCTGCTCAATCGCACCTTCGAGGTGGGGCTTGCCGAAATCGCCATCCGGGAGCAGTGCGGCCTGCTGGCTTACTCGCCCTTGGCCTTTGGCATGCTCTCGGGCAAATACGAAGGCGGCGCCCGCCCGGAGAAGGCGCGGCTGACCCTGTTCAGCCGCTTTGCCCGCTATTCCAACCCACAGACGGTGGCCGCTTGCGAACGTTATGTACAGCTGGCCCGGGACCACGGTGTCGATCCGGCGCAGATGGCCCTGGCCTTCGTTACCCGTCAGCCATTCGTGACCAGCAACATCATCGGCGCTACCAGCCTCGAGCAACTGGACAGCAACCTGGCCAGCCTCGAACTCACCCTCGATGACGAGCTGCTGGCAGCCATCGAGGCCGTTCATCAGGACCAGCCCAATCCCGCGCCCTGAGCACGCACCCAACGCCGCTTGCTTCACGGCTTACCCGTGCAGCGGGCGGCGCGATCTACCAGGCTAGACACGACCCGTAAAAAATAAGACGATCCAGCCAGTGATTGACCACTCCATCCTATAAGAACAATGACAATGATGTTTACCCAACCCTCCGCGTCGTTGCGGCGCGTCAGCATCCTGGCCATTGACAAGGTATTCGCTTCGACCTTGATGCAGGCCAAGGACTTCTTTCACCTGGCCAGCTTGCGCTACGGCAAACAGTTAGGCCTGGGCTTGCAGCCCATGTTCGAGATCCACCTGGTCAGCCCTGACGGGTTGCCGGTCGAGAGCTTCAGCAACGTGCAGCTGCCGGTGGACGGCGGCCTGGATGATGCCGACGTGATTATTCTTCCGGCGTTCTGGGACGATTTTGACAACCTGTTGCAACGTTATCCGCAGGTGCTGCCCTGGCTGCAAGCACAGCATGCCCGGGGCGCCGTGCTGTGTGCAGAGGCCAGTGGCGTGTTCTGGCTGGCCGAGTCGGGTCTGCTCGACGGCAAGGAAGCGACCACGTACTGGCGTTTCTTCGACAGTTTTGCCGAGCGCTTCCCGCAAGTACGCCTGACCCAGGACAAACACCTTACCGACGCCGACAACCTGTACTGCGCCGGCGGCACTACATCGGCCTGCGACCTGTACATCTACCTGATCGAGCGCTTTTGCGGGGCCAATGTGGCGCGGGCCGTCTCGCGCGACATTCTGTACGAAGTGCAGCGCAACTACACGCCGGGACGCATGGGCTTTGGCGGCCAGAAGCTGCACCAGGACCTGATCATCTTGCAGATCCAGCACTGGCTCGAAGAGCACTTCGCCGACAAGTTCCGCTTCGAGGACGTGGCCCGTAACCACGGCATGAGCATTCGCAACTTCATGCGCCGCTTCCAGGGCGCGACCGGGGACAAGCCGTTGCATTACCTGCAACGCTTGCGCATCGAGACGGCCAAGGGACTGTTGTCGAGCACGCGCAAGAGCATCAAGACCATCAGTTACGAGGTGGGCTATGACGATGCCAGCTTCTTTGCCCGGCTGTTTCGCCAGCACACCGACCTGTCGCCGAACCAGTATCGCCAGCAGTTTATGCAAGAAGCCTGAGCGCAATCGGGCTGCCTGACAGCCCACCGCCGGCAATCAGGCGGTGGACTGCCAGGCAGCCCCAGGGTCTCAAGGCTTGTGCGCGCGGGACAGGAATTCGTGAGACTGCATTTCCAGCAGTCGGCTCAGCGTGCGCTGAAACTCGAAGCTCAGGCGCCCACCGGTATACAGGTCCTTGAGTTCCACCTCGGCCGAGATGATCAGCTTGACGTTACGGTCATAGAACTCGTCGACCATGTTGATGAAGCGACGCGCGATGTCATCGCTTGCCACCCCCATCTGCTCGACGTTGCTCAGCAGGACCGCATGGAAGATCTTGCCCAGTTCGATGTAGTCGTTCTGGCTTCGCGGCCCATCGCACAAGGCGCGGAAGTCGAACCAGGCCACATCGTCGCAAGTGCGCAGCGCCTGAATGGGACGGTTCTCGATCATCAGCACGTCGTTCTCGACCGCTGCGGTGCACTCGGGCGTCAGCGCCTTGAAGCTGGCACGCATGCTCTGCTGCGCCGCCTCGTCGAGCGGGTGATGGAACAGTTCGGCCTGCTCAAGGTGGCGCAGGCGATAATCGACACCGCTGTCGACGTTCACCACATCGGTGTACTGCTTGATCATCGCGATGGCCGGCAGGAAGCGTGCACGTTGCAGGCCATCCTTGTAGAGGCCGTCCGGCACGATGTTGGAAGTGGCCACCAGGGAAACACCGTTCTTGAACAGCTCCTCCATCAGGGTGCCCAGGATCATGGCGTCGGTGATGTCCGAGACGAAGAATTCGTCGAAGCAGATCACCTTGGCCTCATCGCTGAAGCGCTTGGCAATGATGGTCAGGGGGTTCTTCTCGCCCTTGAGGGTTTTCATCTCTTCGTGGACACGCTTCATGAAGCGGTGGAAGTGCGTGCGCATCTTCTGCTTGAACGGCAGCGCTTCGAAGAAGGTGTCGACCAGGTAAGTCTTGCCTCGCCCTACCCCGCCCCAGAAGTACAGGCCCTTGACCGGGGTCTGCTCCTTCTTGCCGAACAACTTGCCGAATACACCCGGCTTGTTGTTCTGGGCCTGCACCAGGTCGTCGTACAGGCGCTGCAGGTGACGCACCGCAGTTTCCTGCGCCGCGTCATGAAAGAAATCGGGACGTTTCAGATCTGCTTGATAGCGTTCTAGGGGAGTCATGATTCGTTAGCGAGGCAACAAAAAACGGGCCGTCACTGTAGCGAGCGGCCCGCCTAATGGCAATGCGACTTGCGTCAATATGCCCCATACCGGTAACCAGAGCCCGATGATAGTGCCCTGATCATCAGGCCAGAGGGCGGGCACATTCCGTCCGTCGATCAGTCCTGTTGCGGCTCAAGCGCTGCACGAAGACGCTCGATGGCTGCATCACGGGCTTGTTCGCTGTCGAACGAGGCACCGTCGGCAACCGGCTCACCCTTGAGCCACACACCAAAGCCCAGCCCCTCGGCGCGGATATCGACCCCATCGCCTTGCTGCAACAGCTTGCTTGCGGCACCGGCGCTCTTGCCATCGGCAAAGCTGCGGGACAACAGCAGTTGCTCGCCATCGGCAGCCAACAAGCGGAAGCGGAAGCTGCCGTCTTCGTCCCGGAAGCTGACGAAGCGCGCGCTCTTGGCGACCTTCTTCTTGACGTTCGCCGTGGTCTGCACGCTGCTGCGGAACGAGCGCAGGCCAACGGCCTCGCGCAACTGTTCCAGGAACGGCGTGGCGATGGTGCGCGCCTTGGCCGCGCCTGCCAGGAGGATGTCCTCCAGATCCGCAGGCCGCGCGATCAGCTGATGGTAATACTCGCGCTTTTCCGCCAACTGGCCATCGAGCAGCTGGAACAGGCGCTGCTTGGCTTCGCCCCAACCCAGGCCCTGCTCCAGCTCGGCTCGGAACTCGGCGCACTGTGCAGGCGTGGAGAAGGCCTGGAACAGCGTGAACAGGTGCGCGTCGTCCGGGTTCTTGGCTTCACCCGGCGCGCGCGAGTCCGTCACGATGCGCGAAATGGCATCCTTCATGTCCTTGGCGCTGGTGAACAACGGGATGGTGTTGTCATAGCTCTTGGACATCTTGCGCCCATCCAGGCCGGGCAAGGTAGCCACGCTTTCCTCGATGACCGCTTCCGGCAGTGCGAAGAACTCATTGCCCTGGCCGAACAGGTGGTTGAAGCGCTGGCCGATATCGCGGGCCATTTCCACGTGCTGGATCTGGTCACGGCCAACCGGCACCTTGTTGGCGTTGAACATCAGGATGTCCGCCGCCATCAGCACCGGGTAGCTGAACAGGCCCATGGTGACGCCGGCGTCCGGGTCTTCGCCGTTTTCGACGTTCTTGTCCACCGATGCCTTGTAGGCATGGGCCCGGTTGAGCAAGCCCTTGGCCGCAACGCAGGTCAGCAGCCAGGTCAGCTCGGGGATTTCCGGAATGTCGGACTGGCGGTAGAAGGTCACCTTGTCCGGATCCAGGCCACCGGCTAGCCAGGTGGCGGCGATTTCCAGGCGCGAGCGCTGGATGCGCAGCGGGTCGTCGCACTTGATCAGGGCGTGGTAGTCGGCCAGGAAGTAGAACGAGTCCACGCCAGGCTGCTGGCTGGCTCGGATGGCCGGGCGGATGGCACCGGCGTAGTTGCCCAGGTGCGGAGTGCCGGTGGTCGTGATACCGGTAAGGATACGCGTGGTCATGGGTGTTCGCTTATTCAGGCTTGGCTCAGTTCGAAAGGCGTGGCAGCAGCAGATCCTTGAGGTCGGTCAGCTTGCCATGGAAGAAGTGTCCGCATTCTGCCACTTTCAGCAGCTCATGGGGGCGCGACAGGCTGTCGGACCACTCGTAAACCAGCGTCGGTGAAACGACTTCGTCGGCATCGGGTTGCACCAGGGTCACCGGGCACCGTTGCGGCACGGGAAATTGCTCGGTCAGGCGCATGACGGCCGGGGCGATCATGAACAGATGCTGCAAGGCAACGCCTTCGACTTCCAGGCGGCCAGCCAGGGCGGTCGCCACGAAGCCGCCGAAGGAAAAGCCCATCAGCACCAAGGGCAGCCCGGGATGCGCCGCCCGCAGCCAGGCGGCAGCGGCTTGAGCATCAGCCACCTCGCCTTGTCCCATGTCATGGCTGCCGGCACTCTGCCCGACGCCGCGGTAGTTGAAACGCAGGGTCACATACCCGGTATCCCGGGCCGTGCGTTGCAATGTCGAAACCACCTTGTTGAGCATGGTGCCGCCCTGGACCGGGTTGGGGTGACAGATCAGCACGGCGCCACGGGCGTCTGCCACGTCCAGGTAGAGGGCTTCGAGCGGGCCACTGGGGCCGTCGATGAACAGAGGGGTTTCGCGGACAAGCAAGGCACTACTCCGTGACCTTGGGGGAGGTCGATTCGTCTAGGTGAGGAATTCTGTTCTGATTTGCGATCGCTCGCGGTATACAGCGCAGGTCTGAGCCGTTAACGTAAAGCAAAGCCGTTTATAGAGGAAGGACTCGTGGAACTCTCGCTCCTTGTTTGGTTGTTGCCTACCCTGGCCCTGGTCATCGGTGTGGTCGTCGGTTTCGTCGTGGCGCGCCTGTTGCCCAACGCTGCGCCCAGCAGCAGCCAGCGCCAGCTCGATGACATCCAACAGCGTTTCGACAGCTACCAGAACCAGGTGGTGACGCACTTCAACAGCACCGCCGTACTGGTCAAAAAGCTCAACCAGAGCTATCAGGATGTCCAGGATCATCTGGCCGACGGCGCCAACAACCTGGCCCTGGACGAAGTGACGCGTCAACGCCTGCTGGCAGCGCTGCACTCGGAAAGCTCCCACGGTCCGCACAGTCGCCTGACGCCGCCCAGAGACACCGCCGAAGTGCCGCGCGACTATGCACCGAAAACGCCCAACTCACCGGGCATGCTCGACGAGAGCTATGGTCTGAAGCACTGACATTGAAAAAGGCCTCGGAAGAGGCCTTTTTCAATGCACGATCAACATCAATCCAGGCGCTCCCCGCAGTAGCGATTGCTCGACCCCATCTCATGCGCCAGCGCGCAACGCCTGGCGTACGTCTGCCAGCAAGTCCTCGACATCCTCAAGCCCTACCGATAGACGCACAAGCCCCTCGGAGATACCGTGCTGCGCCCGCTCTTCGGGCGTATAGCTTGAGTGGGTCATGCTTGCCGGGTGCTGGGCCAACGACTCGGCATCACCCAGGCTCACAGCGCGCGCGAACAGGCCCAGCGCATTCATGAAGCGGCGTCCGGCGCCAAGGCCGCCCTTGAGTTCGAAGGCGATCATGCCGCCGGGCAGGCGCATTTGCCGCTTGGCCAAGTCGTGCTGCGCAAACGACGGCAAGCCTGGGTAGTGAATCAACTCCACCTGCGGCTGACGCGACAGGTAGTCGGCAACCTGTTGGGCGTTCGCGCAATGCCGGTCCATGCGCAGGGCAAGGGTCTTGATGCCACGCATCAGCAGCATGGCGTCCTGGGGTGACAACACCGCCCCGGTCATGTCCTTGAGCCCTTGCAGACGAATGCGATCGACCAGTGCCTGGCGGCCCACCACCAGGCCGGCGGTGATATCGCCATGGCCGCTGAGGTACTTGGTGGCCGAATGCACGACCAGATCAGCGCCCAGTTCCAGCGGCCGTTGCAGGTAAGGCGTGCAGTAGGTGTTGTCGACTACCACCAGCACATCGCGGCCGCGTACCGCTTCTGCCACAGCGGCGATGTCGACCAGCCGCATGGTCGGGTTGGCGGGGGTCTCGAAGTAGATCATGCGCGTCTTGTCACTGAGCGCAGCGCGCAGCGCATCGGCATCGTTGAGGTCGACGTGGCGGATGGTCACGCCAAACGCCCCGATGCCATGGTGCATGAAGGCAAAGGTGCACCCATACACGGTCTGCCCGACGATCAACTCATCGCCCGGGCGCAGCAAGGTCCAGAGCGTGGACGTGATGGCGCCCATCCCCGATGCCAGCGCAAGGCCCGCCTCCCCGCCTTCAAGCGAAGCCATGCGCGCTTCGAGCAAACTCAGCGTGGGGTTGGAGATACGGCTGTAGAAATGTCCGGCCTGTTCACCGGCAAAGCACGCCGCGCCGTATTCGACGGTGGGAAAGGCATAGGTAGCGGTTTGGTAGATCGGTGGTACCAGTGCGCCGCCGTGCGCGAGCGGGTCGTAGCCGTGATGGATGGCACGCGTTGAAAAACCGTTGTCGTGACGGGAGTCGCGCATGGCAACAGCCTCTTGTTGGTTTGATCTAAGCTTATGCCACTGCAACCCGAGAATTTTTCCAAAATGACCAGCCCATCAGCGCTGCTTTGGAACAAAAACAAGAACCGTGAATACTTGAGGGCAAAGCATGCCTGCACCCTTGGACCGCATCGACCGCGCACTGCTCGCGGCCTTGCAGAATAATGCCCGCCTCACCGTCGCCGAGCTTGCGGACCTGGTATCGCTGACCACTTCGCCCTGCTGGCGCAGGGTCAAGCTGCTGGAAGAGAACGGTTATATCACTGGCTACCGGGCCACACTTTCACCCAAGTCGCTAGGGTTCGGAGTAACTGCCTTCGTCAGCATCATGATGGACTCCCACACCAAGCCCATGGCGCTGGCGTTCGAGCAGCGGCTGATGGAGATACCCGAGATTGTGGCCTGCCATAACATTTCCGGGCGGTACGATTTTCTGCTGGAAATCGTGGCCAAGGACTTAGAGGCCTTCGGAGAATTTGCCCGTGAGGTGCTTCAGCGTCTGCCGGGAGTGAAGGAAATTTATTCGAGCTTTTCCTACAAGGCGGTGAAGGAAAAACGAGTGATACCTGTGTCGGAGAAGCATATCTAGGCTCTGTGTAAAAGCCTTGATACTCGGTGATGCTGGGTTGGAAATAGCCTGGATCGCAGCCCGGTCGGAATGCTCATTTACAACCCGTAAAGTCGAACGCGACTCCGACCGTTCCTCGGCTGTTTTCGCCTTGCCTGACCTTCGTCTCAAGACTTTTCATACAGAGCCTAGGACAAGTTCCGAGCGATAAACAATGCCCGCAGCCGCTCTAGACGCCCGCCAGCCTAACCAAATGCCTGCTTGACCAAGTTGTCGAACAGGCTGTAGGCCGGCAGCACTTCACGACGATGATCCTCATCGCTGGCGTCCAGAGGTGTGACAGCATCCCTCCGGATATTACTTGCTATTCAGCACAGTGACCGACACTGGGGCATATGAGATTCTAAAAGTTGTTAAAGTGTGATGGCAGGTGAACGGAAAAGGAGATTTCAATGCTAGTAAAAAGCAGCAAGGCCCTGACTACCTAGGCTCTGTCTGAAAAAAGCCGTCGCATACACCGCAGGACACAAGCCAGCGAAACCATCGCGGCGTAACTTTTTGCGAGCTTGTCGAAGCGCGTGACGATCCGGCGGTTCTCTTTCAACCAGCCAAACATGCGTTCGATGATGTTGCGCTGTCGGTATTTGGGCCGGTCGAACAGTCTGGGTAAGCCAGGCTTGGGCTTGCGCTTCATCGAGCGCAACGGGATGACGGGCTGCATTCGATATTGGTCGCAGTAGCGGCGTAGCGCTTCGGCGTCGTAGCCCTTGTCGGCAAGTAGCCACTTACAGCGCTTGCGCGGGCGGCCACGTCGGCTCGATGGAATGCTGACCTCGTCCAGCAGTGGTTGGGCGTAGCTGATGTCACTGGCTTGACCGCCAGAGAGGAGAAAGCGCAACGGTATCCCGCTGGCGTCGCAGAGCATGTGGATTTTGGTTGTCAGGCCGCCACGACTTCGGCCTAGAGCGTGATCGGCAGGCTCGTCAGCCCCCCTTTTTTCCGCGCTCCAGATGAAGCACGGGTTGCTCTAACAGCGGTCGAATCGATCATCCAGGTGTGGGGATCAATCAAGCCTTTGTCATTGAGTCTGAGGTGCAATCGTCTGAGCATCTGATCGAACGTTCCGCGGTTTCGCCAGACTCGGAAGCGGTGATAGACAGTCGCCCAAGACCCGAAACGCTCGGGCATATCTCGCCAGGCTGCTCCTGAGCAGAGCACCCAGAGAACACCATCGAGCATCAAGCGATCACTGCTGCGGGGCCTGCCCCTGACGTGGACTGCCGTAAAGAGGTCGGCGACCACCTCCCACGCTTCATCAGAGAGCTCATAACGCTTTGCCATCACAGAATTCCTTTCCGTTGATGGTCGGCGACTGTACCGAACCCAGGCTGTTCCGCGGCCACATTTCAATTTCTTGGGATTTCAGACAGAGCCTAGGGCCTCAACTTTGAGGTGACCTAGGTGCCAGCTGAGTTATAGATCACATCAAACAAGGCTGCTACTGCATCACCGAATCTAGCCATCAGCAACAGCTGTTGTATTCAGCGCCAAATAAATTGCTTGCTCAGGTGATAACTCCTGAGAAAAATCGGCGACAGCGAAATACACATGGGGGCGAAAAATCAAATCCACGAGTCGCTCATTAGGTACATTCACCTCCAACATAAATAACCAAAAATCAACCTCATGTTCAGCCCCATCACACTCCATGACCCTTCGCATCATCTCAACCAGCTCATCGGTAGTAACGTCGGGAACCGGTTTGATATAGGGTTCGTATAGGACTTTACGGAGCCAAGTGTCATGATCTTGGCCACCGTAGATGCCTTGAAAATCCAGGAAATCAAAGGAAGTTGAAGCTAGCTGATTAAACTCGAGAACCATGTGTTCCGTCAGGTCGCGTTCCCCGCAGTCTATTTCCTCAGAAAGACTAGTAAGCTTCAAAACTAGTTTCTCATCAAGTTTGGGTGGCATTAATTCACTACGCAAAGCCATACAGCCCCTCCACTGCTGGAATTTATAACGGCGCTTTTTGTGCCTAAAAGCACACTCATATTTTCAATGAGCAATTGAAGCTTACCTGACGGAGTAAGTTTTAACTTGTAGGATCCGTCTGAATACATCATGAGCGCCTGCTCCCTAATAGAAGATATATGCCACGGCGAACACCCTTAACCGACACCGGCGACGAAAGAGAAGGATGCTCCGAACAAGGCATGGCGCGGCTCTTGGAGTGGAGAGCGTCAGAGGAGCTTGCAGGATTCAGAATTAAAAATCGCTAGCCTTCCGGGTATGGATACAGCTCTGAGGCTTAGGCTCTGTGTGAAAAGCCTTGATACTCGGTGATGCTGCGTTGAAAACAGCCTCGGAATGCTCATTTACAACCCGTAAACTCCGCTTCCTCGGCTGTTTTCGCCTTGCCTGACCTTCGTCTCAAGACTTTTCACACAGAGCCTAGGGAAGACTCTTTGCACGCGGCGGTGAATGGCACCAGTTTTGCCAGTGTTCGCGGCTATAGCTCCTGGTTGCGCAACCTTTCAGATTCTCAGCAAGACAGTTGCTCTTACGGACCCCGCAAAAGCAACGGATTACGCGTATACAAAAAACCCGCCGAAGCGGGTTTTTTTGCAAGCCAGCGATTAGATCGCCCCACGCTGCCTCAACACATCCAGCACGAGCTTGACCCCTTCTTCCACGCTGGTGGCCTGGGTATCGATCACCAGATCGGCGTCCAGTGGCACATCGAACGGGAAGCTTTCGCCTGGAATGTTGTCGCCTTCGGCGGCATACAGGCCCTGCGGATCGCGTTCGCGGCACACCAGTGGCGAGGCCTGAACGTAGACGGTCACCAGGCGGTCCTTGCCGATCAGGGCCTTGGCCTGTTCGCGGCCTTCGGCATCTGGGGCCACGAAGGCGGCCAGGGTCAGCAAGCCGGCTTCGTTGAACTGGCGCGCCACATGGGCGGCGCGGCGCCAGTTCTCGGTACGGCCAGCGCGATCCTGTGGCAGGCCCTTGTTCAGGTCATGGCGCAGGTTCTGCCCATCGAGTACATAAACGGCACGGCCCATGTCGAACAGTTTGCGCTCCACAGCGTAGGCCAGAGTGCTCTTGCCAGCGCCGGACAGGCCGCTGAACAGTACGGTCGCCGGCTGCTGGCCAAAGCGCAGGGCACGCTCTTCGGTCGAGACATGCGCCGACTTGCCATGCTGCCCGGCACTGCCATGGGGCAGTACAGGCTGGGCGATGATCATGCCGGCGCCCACGGTGCCGTTGGTCAGGCGATCGATGACGATGAACGCGCCAGTGGTGCGGTTGCTCTCGTAGCCGTCCAGCGCAATGGCGCTGTCCAGGGACACCTTGACGCGACCGATCTCGTTCAGTTGCAAGGCGCTGGCAGCGCCTTTTTCCAAGGTATTGACGTCCACCTTGTGGGTGATGCTGGCAATCGAACCCGGCACGTAGCTGGTCGCACGCTTGATGTCGTACTTCTTGCCCGGCAGCATCGGCTCTTCGGCCATCCACACCAGCATGGCTTCGAACTGGTCGGTCACAGGCGGCACATTGTCGGCATGCACCAGCAGGTCGCCACGGGAGATGTCGATTTCGTCTTCCATGGTCAGGGTCACGGCCTGACCCGGGCCTGCGCTTTCCAGCTCGCCTTCGTAGGTGACGATGGACTTCACCCGGCTGCTCTTGCCCGACGGCAGCACGACGACTTCATCGCCCTTGTGCACCACGCCGCTGGCCAGGGTGCCTGCAAAACCACGGAAGTTCAGGTTGGGGCGGTTGACGTACTGCACCGGGAAACGCAGGTCAGTGAAGTTGCGGTCGGCCGCCACTTCCACGGTTTCCAGGATTTCCATCAATGTCGGGCCGGTGTACCACGGCGACTGCTCGCTGTGGTTGACCACGTTGTCACCCTTGAGCGCGGACATCGGCACGAAGTGCAGGCTGCTGGGCGTCAGGTTGATGGCTTCGGCGAAGGCCAGGTAGTCGGCCTTGATCGACTCGAAGACGCCTTCATCGAAGCCCTTGAGGTCCATCTTGTTGACGGCGACCACGATGTGCTTGATGCCCAGCAACGAGGCGATGTAGCTGTGGCGGCGGGTCTGGGTCTGCACACCGTAGCGGGCATCGACCAGGATGATGGCCAGGTCGCAGGTGGATGCGCCGGTCGCCATGTTACGTGTGTACTGCTCGTGGCCCGGGGTGTCGGCAATGATGAACTTGCGCTTGGCCGTGGAGAAGTAACGGTAGGCCACGTCGATGGTGATGCCCTGCTCGCGCTCGGCCTGCAGGCCATCGACCAGCAGCGCCAGGTCCACTTCCTCGCCTGTGGTGCCGGACTTCTTCGAATCACGGGTGATGGCTTCGAGGTGGTCCTCGTAGATCATTTTCGAGTCATGCAGCAGGCGCCCGATCAAGGTGCTCTTGCCGTCATCCACGTTGCCGCAGGTCAGGAAACGCAGCAGTTCTTTGCGCTCGTGCTGAGCCAGATAAGCGAGGATGTCTTCGCTGATCAAATCGGATTGGTGACTCATCTCATTCAAGCTCCAAGCTGTCAGCTTCAAGCGGCAAGCTTGTCGGCGTACAACTAGTTAGAAATTAGGTTGATCAACCCACTTGGCATTCTGGAGCGCTCGCGGGCCATGCAGGCGGCAATCCACAAGGTTCGAACGCTGCGCGCTCGATTGCTCTTGCAGCTTGCCGCTTGAAGCTTAGAAATAGCCCTGGCGTTTCTTGTCTTCCATGGACCCGGCGCCGTCGTGGTCGATGACCCGGCCCTGGCGCTCGGAGGTGCGGGTCAGGAGCATTTCCTGAATGATGTCGGTGAGCGTCTCGGCTTCGGACTCCACGGCGCCCGTCAACGGGTAGCAGCCCAGGGTACGGAAACGCACCTTCTTCTTGAAGATGCGGGCTTTTTCTTCCTCGGACAGGTGCTCGAGGATGCGCGCGTCGTCGATCATGATCAGGGTGCCATTCTTCTCGATGACTTCGCGCTCGGCGGCGAAGTACAGCGGCACGATCGGGATGCCTTCGAGGTAGATGTACTGCCAGATGTCCAGCTCGGTCCAGTTCGACAGAGGGAACACACGAATGGACTCGCCTTTGTTGACCTTGCCGTTGTACACGTTCCACAGCTCAGGGCGCTGGTTCTTCGGATCCCAGCGGTGCTTGCTGTCACGGAAGGAGTACACGCGCTCCTTGGCACGCGACTTTTCTTCGTCGCGGCGCGCGCCACCGAAAGCGGCATCGAAACCATGCTTGTCCAGCGCCTGCTTGAGGCCCTGGGTCTTCATGATGTCGGTGTGCTTGGAGCTGCCATGGGTGAACGGGTTGATGCCCTGGGCCACACCCTCGGGGTTGACGTGGGTGATCAGGTCGAGCCCCATTTCCTCGACCATCTTGTCGCGGAAGCGGTACATCTCCTGGAATTTCCACTGGGTGTCGACGTGCATCACCGGGAACGGCAGCTTGCCCGGGAAGAAAGCCTTGCGCGCCAGGTGCAGCATCACGGCGGAATCCTTGCCGATCGAGTACAGCATGACCGGGTTGTCGAACTCGGCGGCCACCTCGCGGATGATATGGATGCTTTCCGCCTCCAGCTGTTTCAAGTGCGTCAGTTTGTCGACCATGGCTACTCACGAAAAACGATCTTATGGACGGCCAGCGGGCCGTGTTCGAGCGAGCCACTCTATCACAGCAGATGCTTCTATTTAGGCGCCTGGATAGATCGAAAGCGTCTAACCATATGACTGCGGGTTTGGGCTGCGGGTCGGCGCTCAAGCCTGCCAACCCACTGCCACGCGGCCTGCGCCGACAGGTCGGTCAGATCGGATTTGGGCAATCGATGAACAGGTGCTCCACGGCAAAACGCCGTGCCAGGTAATCGCCCAATGCCTGCACGCCGTAGCGCTCGGTCGCATGGTGCCCTGCGGCGATGAAGCTCACGCCGTTTTCGCGGGCGCTGTGGTAGGTCTGTTCCGACGCTTCGCCGGTCAGGTACAAGTCCACCCCGGCCGCGATCGCCGTGTCGATGTACCCCTGCCCGCCGCCGGTGCACCACCCCACACGACGAACGACTCTGTCTTCTTCGACCAGCAACGGCTCACGCCCCAGCACATCCTGCACACGGCGGGCGAAATCGCGGGCAGTCATGGGTTGGGCCAGCGACCCGACCAGCCCGACCACCTTGGGGTTGTCTGGGTCTAGCGGGCCCTCTACGGTGATCTGAAGCTGTTGCGCCAGCTGCACGTTGTTGCCCACTTCCGGATGGACGTCGAGCGGCAGGTGAAAGGCCAGCAGGCTGATGTCGTTGTTGAGCAGGGTTTTCAGGCGTCGCTGGCGAATGCCGGTGATGCAGGGGTTTTCCCCCTTCCAGAAATAACCATGGTGCACCAGCACGAGATCGGCTTGAGCCTCAACGGCTGCATCGAGCAAGGCCTGGCTGGCGGTCACGCCAGTGACGATGCGCCCGACCTGCGGCCGGCCTTCGACCTGCAAGCCGTTGGGGCAATAGTCCTGGATCCTGCTGCTGCCCAGGTAGCGCTCGGCTTCTTCGACCAATGTACTCAGCGCGACGGCCATGGGAAATCTCCTCGAAAAAACTGCGTGCCTGCCAGGCGCAAGGCCTGGAGAAGGTCCGTATAATGCCGGCCATTATGGGCCGTCGTCGGCACTGGGGGAACCGGTGTATGATCGCGCGCCCACGCTCCACTGCGCGGCCCCAGGCCGCGGCTCTTTCCAGGATTCGTTCATGTTCAAGGCTCTGCGTTACTTTGGCTGGCCCCTGCTCACCGGCGTGCTCATCGCCGCCCTGATCATCCAACGCTTTCCGGAGTGGGTCGGCTTGCCCAGTCAGGATGTCAACCTGCAACAGGCGCCCCAGTCCACGCAGGTGGTGCAGGGCCCGGTCTCCTATGCCGATGCCGTTACCCTGGCTGCGCCTGCGGTGGCCAACCTGTACACCACCAAGGTGGTGAACAAGAGTTCGCACCCGCTGTTCGAAGACCCGCAGTTCCGCCGGTTCTTCGGCGACAACCTGCCCAAGCAACGCCGCTGGGAGTCCAGCCTGGGCTCGGCGGTGATCATGAGCCCCGAGGGCTATCTGCTGACCAACAACCATGTGACCAGCGGCGCCGACCAGATCGTCGTGGCGCTCAAGGATGGCCGGGAAACCTTGGCCAGGGTGATCGGCAGCGACCCGGAGACGGACCTGGCGGTGCTCAAGATCGACCTGAAGAAACTGCCGGCCATCACCATCGGGCGCTCCGATACCATTCGCATCGGCGACGTGTCCCTTGCGATCGGCAACCCGTTCGGGGTCGGCCAGACCGTGACCATGGGTATCATCAGCGCCACCGGCCGTAACCAGCTGGGCCTGAACAACTACGAAGATTTCATCCAGACCGACGCGGCGATCAACCCGGGCAATTCGGGCGGCGCTTTGGTGGATGCCAACGGCAACCTGATCGGCATCAACACTGCCATCTTCTCCAAGTCAGGTGGCTCGCAAGGCATCGGCTTCGCCATTCCAGTGAAGCTGGCCCTTGAGGTGATGAAGTCGATCGTCGAGCACGGCCAGGTCATCCGGGGCTGGCTGGGCATCGAAGTTCAGCCGCTAAGCGCAGAGCTTGCCGAGTCGTTCGGCATGAAGGACCGGCCAGGCATCGTGGTGGCGGGCATATTCCGCGAAGGCCCGGCAGCCAAGGCCGGTCTGCAGTTGGGGGATGTGATCCTGAGCATCAACGGCGAGCCGGCGGGCGATGGCCGCCGGTCGATGAACCAGGTGGCGCGCATCAAGCCCAACGAAAAGATCACCATCGAGGTAATGCGCAACGGTCAGCAGCTCAAGCTGATCGCCGAGGTAGGCCTGCGGCCACCGCCAGCGCCGGTGGCCAAGCAGGAAGAAAAGTAACGCAAGTGCCCCGCACGTGGGCGCTTGGGATTGGCCTGCGGTGCCACGCAGGCCAATCGCCCCTTTACTGCATCAATGCAGAATCTGGCTGAGGAACAAGCGCGTGCGGTCGCTCTGTGGCCGGTCGAAGAAATCGTCCGGTGACGCCTGCTCGACGATCTCGCCCTTGTCCATGAAGATCACCCGATTCGCCACAGTGCGGGCAAAGCCCATTTCGTGGGTCACGCAGAGCATGGTCATGCCATCTTCGGCCAGGCCAACCATGGTATCGAGCACTTCCTTGACCATTTCCGGATCCAGCGCCGAGGTCGGCTCATCGAACAGCATGATCTTGGGCTTCATGCACAACGCCCGGGCGATGGCCACGCGCTGCTGCTGACCACCGGACAACTGCCCTGGGTACTTGTGCGCCTGCTCCGGGATACGCACTCGCTCCAGGTAGTGCATGGCGATTTCCTCGGCCTTGCGCTTGGGCATCTTGCGCACCCACATGGGGGCCAACGTGCAGTTTTCCAGGATGCTCAGGTGCGGAAACAGGTTGAAGTGCTGGAACACCATGCCCACTTCGCGGCGGATGGCCTCGATCTGCTTGAGGTCGTTGGTCAGCTCCACACCGTCAACCACAATTCGCCCTTGCTGGTGTTCTTCCAGGCGGTTCAGGCAGCGGATGGTGGTGGACTTGCCCGAGCCCGAGGGCCCGCACAGCACGATGCGCTCGCCCTGGCGAACATTGAGGTTGATGTCCTTGAGCACATGGAACTGGCCATACCACTTGTTCACGCCCTGCATCTGGATGATGCCTTCGGGGCCGGCAGGCTGCTTGATCGCTTCACTCATTTCGAAACTCCTAACGCTTGTGGCCAGTGTCCAGCTTGCGCTCCAGGTGCATGGAGTAGCGGGACATACCGAAACAGAAAATCCAGAAAACCAAGGCGGCGAACACATAGCCTTCGGTGGCCATGCCCAGCCAGGCCGGGTCGGCGGCAGCTTGCTTGACGCTGTTGAGCAGGTCGAACAGGCCGATGATGATCACAAGGCTGGTGTCCTTGAACAGGGCGATGAAGGTGTTGACGATGCCAGGGATAACCAGCTTGAGCGCCTGGGGCAGGATCACCAGCCCCATCGAGCGCCAGTAGCCCAGCCCCATGGCGGCGGCGGCTTCGTACTGCCCCTTGGGGATGGCTTGCAGGCCCCCACGTACCACTTCGGCGATGTACGCCGACTGGAACAGGATCACCCCGATCATGGCCCGTAGCAGCTTGTCGAAGCTCATGCCCTCGGGCAGAAACAGCGGCAGCATCACCGACGACATGAACAACACCGTGATCAGTGGCACGCCTCGCCAGAACTCGATGAAGGTTACGCACACCACTTTCACCGCCGGCATGCGCGAGCGCCGCCCCAGTGCCAGTACGATCCCCAGGGGCAAGGCCCCGACGATGCCCACGGTGGCGATCACCAGCGTCAGCATCAGGCCACCCCACTGGCTGGTCGGTACCGTCTCCAGGCCGAACAGTCCGCCGTGCAGCAGGGTGTAGGCCACCAACGGGTACAGCACCAGGAACCCCAGGCCGTAGACCGCCTTGCGCGGGAAGCTGCGGATGAACAGCGGCGCTGCGCCCAGCACCGCCAGCCATACCGTCAGGTCCACCCGCCAGCGCATCTCGGATGGGTAGTAGCCATACATGAACTGGCCGAAACGCTGCTGGATGAACACCCAGCAGGCGCCTTCCTTGGTGCAGTCGGCACGGGTGGTGCCCACCCAGTTCGCGTCGATCAACGCCCACTGCAGCAGCGGCGGCACGATCAGCCAGACCAGGTAGATGGCGAACAGGGTAAGCAGGGTGTTGAGCCAGCTGGAGAACAGGTTGGCACGCATCCAGGCGAGCACACCGACGGTCTTGACCGGAGGCGGCATGTCAGGTTTGAAAACATGAGCATTCACAGGCGTGTCCTCACCGTTCGATCAGCGCGATGCGCTTGTTGTACCAATTCATCAACAGCGAAATGCTGATGCTGATGGCCAGGTAGACGCTCATGGTGATGGCGATCACTTCGATGGCCTGGCCGGTCTGGTTGAGTACGGTGCCGGCGAACAACGAAACCATTTCCGGGTAGCCGATGCCTGCGGCCAGCGAGGAGTTCTTCGCCAGGTTCAGGTACTGGCTGGTGAGCGGTGGAATGATCACGCGCAGCGCCTGCGGGATGATCACCTTGCGCAAGGTTGGTCCCTCGCGCAGCCCTAGCGAACGCGCAGCCTCGGTCTGGCCGTGGCTGACCGAACGGATGCCCGAGCGCACGATTTCGGCGATGAACGCCGCCGTGTAGATCGTCAAGGCCAGGGTCAACGCCAGCAGTTCAGGGATCAGTACCCAGCCGCCGACAAAGTTGAAGCCCTTGAGTTGCGGCACCTCCCACTGCACGGGGCTGCCGAACAACAGCACACAGGCACTTGGGATGGCGATCATCAGCGCCAGCCCTACCCAGAACTTGTGAAACGGCTGGCCGGTTTCTTCGAAGCGCCGGTTGGCTCGGCGCACCATCAGCACGGTCGCCAGCACAGCTACCAGCAGGGCAGCCACGAAGGGCCAGAAGCCTTCTGCCATGGAGGCCCCAGGCATGTTCAGGCCGCGGTTGCTGATGAAGAACGCGTCGTCGATGTTGATGCTGCCCCGCGGCCCTGGCAGGGTCAGGAACACGGCGAAGTACCAGAACAGGATCTGCAACAGCGGCGGGATGTTGCGGAAGGTTTCCACATACACGGTAGCCAGCTTGTTGATCATCCAGTTCGGTGACAGCCTGGCGACGCCGATGATGAAGCCCAGCAGGGTGGCCAGCACCACGCCGATGAGGGTCACCAGCAAGGTGTTGAGCAGCCCGATGACGAACACCCGCGCGTAGCTGTCCGACTCCACGTAGGGAATCAGGTGCTGGGCGATGCCGAAGCCGGCACTGCGGTCAAGAAAGTCAAACCCCGAGGTGATGCCCCGGTGCTGCAGGTTGGTTTGCGTGTTGTGAAACAGGTACCAGCCCAGACCGACCACGAAGACGATGGTCAGTAGCTGGAACAGCCACGCGCGCACACGTGGATCGCTCAGGGATAAACCCTTTCGTGCGCCAATTGGATTTTGCATGAAATGCCCCGAAGAAAAGGGTAGCGGACCGCCTGCGGCGGCGGGATGCCGCCGCAGGTGCAACCATCAGCGCACAGGGGGTGCGTACTGGATGCCGCCGTTGTTCCACAAGGCATTCATGCCACGGTCGATCTTCAGGTCGGTGCTCTGGCCAAGGTTCTTCTCGAACACTTCGCCGTAGTTGCCCACTTGCTTGACGATCTGCACTACCCAGTCTTTGGGCAGCTTGAGGTCCTTGCCGTACTCGCCGTCGCCACCGAGCAGACGCGCCACGTCCGGGTTCTTGGTGCCCTTGGCCTCGGCCTCGACGTTCTTGGAGGTGATGCCGGCTTCTTCGGCATTGAGCATGGCGAACAGGGTCCACTTGACGATGCTGAACCACTCCTCGTCACCCTTGCGCACGACCGGGCCCAACGGTTCCTTGGAAATGGTTTCCGGCAGTACCACGTAGTCAGCTGGGGCAGCCAGCTTGGAACGCTGGGCGAACAGTTGAGATTTGTCCGACGTCAGCACATCGCAACGGCCAGACTCCAGGGACTTGGCGCTTTCATCCGAGGTGTCGAAGGTGATGGGGGTGTATTTCAGGCCGTTGGCGCGGAAGAAGTCCGATACGTTCAGTTCGGTCGTGGTGCCGGCCTGGATGCAGATGGTCGCGCCATCGAGCTCCTTGGCACTGGATACGCCAAGCTTCTTGTTGACCAGGAAACCTACGCCGTCGTAATAGGTGACCCCGGTGAACATCAGGCCCATGCCGGCATCGCGCGAACTGGTCCAGGTGGTGTTGCGCGACAGCACGTCGACTTCGCCCGATTGCAGCGCGGTGAAGCGTTCCTTGGCGTTGAGCTGGCTGAACTTGACCTTGGTCGCGTCCCCGAACACGGCTGCCGCCACGGCGCGGCAGACATCGGCGTCGATCCCGACGATCTTGCCTTGTGCATCCGGAACCGAGAAGCCAGGAAGACCGTCACTCACGCCACACTGGACGAAGCCCTTCTTCTTAACCGCATCGAGCGTCGCCCCGGCCTGGGCCGTACTCACAGCGCCCAGGGCAGCGGCAGCGGTCAGGACTGCCAGGGTGGTTTTCAACATCTTCATTCACAACCTCCAAATCGCTCTTGTTGTATCGAGCCGGAATTGCACCGCACCCTTTTGAGGCGCATCCGACCCGTATTGGCTTGTTATTGGGTCACTTGGCGCAATGGGCTGTTCTGTGACAGCCTTCGCGTGCAAAGGGTGTTACCGTCTCGGCCTGTCCTTTGCATCACAGATGGAAGTGCAAACCGCGTACCAGATTGCGTGGCTTGAGCGTTTAAGCACGAGTCAAGTAGGGAAAGTTGCATCGTTGCGACATTCTTTTTCCGACTCGCCGGGCGCGCGCCTTCTTTTCAAGCACGACCTCTTCCACACGCACGTTTTCGGAGCAGCCATGACTGACCCACTCATTCTCGAACCTCAAAAAGCCGCAGATGCCTGTGTGATCTGGTTGCACGGCCTGGGCGCGGACCGTTACGACTTCCTACCGGTGGCCGAATTCATGCAGCAGCATCTGCTCACGACCCGGTTCGTCATGCCCCAGGCGCCGACCCGGTCGGTGACCATCAACGGCGGCTACGCCATGCCCAGTTGGTACGACATCAAGGCCATGACGCCGGCCAGGGCCATCGACGAGGCCGAGCTCGATGCCTCGGCCGAGCAGGTCATCGCCTTGATCAAGGCCGAGCAGGCCAAGGGCATCAGCCTGTCGCGCATCTTCCTGGCCGGGTTCTCCCAAGGGGGCGCCGTGGTGCTGCACACGGCCTATATAAAGTGGCAGGAAGCCCTGGGTGGCGTGCTGGCCCTCTCCACCTATGCCCCCACCTTCGCTGACGAGCACACGCTGAGCGCGTGCCAGCAACGCACCCCGGCCCTGTGCCTGCATGGCGTGCACGACCCGGTGGTGATCCCATCGATGGGACGTACGGCCTTCGAGTACCTGAACACCTGGGGCGTCGCTGCCCGCTGGCACGAGTACCCAATGGAACATGAAGTGGTCGTCGAAGAGCTGAACGACATCCTCCAATGGCTGACCACGCAACTTCAGTAAGCCGCGCGCACGAGTCGTTCAAGGCCATTGCACTACGCCGAGCAGGGATCTTGCATTACACTGCCCGGCGTACATTCCTTAACCAATTGACGAGATGACCGTGCTCAAGGCACTCAAGAAAATATTCGGCAAGGGAGACATTGCCCCCCAGGCCACTGCGCCCGCTGCCAGCATTGCCCCGGCGCCAGCGGCCCCCCAGGCCCATGCGCCATCGGCCCCTGCCGTTGCGCGCAGCCAGCCTGCCGCCCAGGTTGTACAACCTGCCGCTACCAAGCCTGCCAGCGACAAACCGCGTCGAGAGCGCAAGCCAAAACCCAAGCCCCAGGCCAGCCTGTGGAAACCGGAGGACTTCGTGGTCGAGCCCCAGGAGGGCAAGACGCGTTTCCACGATTTCAAACTTTCCAACGAGCTAATGCACGCCATTCACGACCTGGGTTTCCCCTACTGCACGCCGATCCAGGCGCAAGTGCTGGGCTTCACGCTGCGCGGCCAGGATGCGATCGGCAGGGCCCAGACCGGTACGGGCAAGACTGCCGCGTTCCTGATCTCGATCATTTCCCAGCTGCAACAGACGCCCCCGCCCAAGGAACGCTACATGGGCGAGCCACGCGCACTGATCATCGCCCCCACCCGCGAACTGGTGGTGCAGATCGCCAAGGACGCGGTCGCCTTGACCAAATACACCGGCCTGAACGTGATGAGCTTCGTCGGCGGCATGGACTTCGACAAGCAGCTCAAGGCCCTGGAAGCACGGCACTGCGACATCCTGGTGGCTACGCCCGGCCGCCTGCTGGATTTCAACCAGCGTGGCGAGGTGCACCTGGACATGGTCGAGGTGATGGTGCTGGACGAAGCCGACCGCATGCTGGACATGGGCTTCATCCCGCAGGTGCGCCAGATCATTCGCCAGACGCCGCCCAAGAGCGAGCGCCAGACGCTGCTGTTTTCGGCCACTTTTACCGATGACGTGATGAACCTGGCCAAGCAGTGGACGACCAATCCCGCCATCGTCGAGATCGAGCCCGAGAACGTGGCCAGCGAAACGGTCGAGCAGCACGTTTATGCGGTGGCTGGCAGCGACAAGTACAAGCTGCTGTACAACCTGGTGACCCAGAACAAGTGGGAACGGGTGATGGTGTTCGCCAACCGCAAGGACGAAGTACGCCGTATCGAGGAAAAACTGGTACGCGATGGCGTCAATGCCGCGCAGTTGTCCGGCGATGTTCCCCAGCACAAGCGTATCCGTACCCTCGAGAACTTCCGTGAGGGGCGCATCACGGTGCTGGTGGCGACCGATGTGGCTGGACGCGGGATCCATATCGACGGCATCAGCCATGTCATCAATTTCACCCTGCCGGAAGACCCTGACGACTACGTGCACCGGATCGGCCGTACCGGCCGGGCAGGCACCAGTGGCGTATCGATCAGCTTTGCTGGCGAAGATGATTCGTACCAGTTGCCTGCGATCGAGACGCTGCTGGGGCGCAAGATCAAGTGCGAGATGCCGCCTGAGGAGTTGCTCAAGCCGGTGCCGCGCAAGCACGCCTGATCGGGTTGGGTCGGTCAGGTCGATCTGCCCATGCTCCTGGCCGCCGGACCGGCCTCGATGGGCCGCGCAGCGGCCCTGGGCATCACAGCTCCCCGGGCGTTCGTGCAGCGCCCAAGGTCAATCGCTCCCCCCTATCCCCATCGCCCTGCCGCGTCCTGATCGCTCTGACGTCCTTCCACCCATCGTTCCCCTTGCCCGGTCGTTTCCTTCTTCCAGAACGGTGCCCGGGTCTTCAGGTAATCCATGATGAAGTTGCAAGCCTCGAACGAGGCCTGCCGATGGGCACTGGCCACGCCGACGAACACGATCGGCTCGCCGGGCGCCAAATGCCCCACGCGGTGCAGCACCTCGACCTTCAACAACGGCCAGCGCTGCTGTGCCTCGGCCACGATCTTGGCCAGGGCCTTTTCGGTCATGCCGGGATAATGCTCGAGCACCATGCCCGCCACCTCCTGGCCGTCGTTGAAGTCCCGCACGTAGCCGATGAAACTGACCACTGCCCCGACACCTACGTTGGCCGCATGCAAGGCGTTGGTCTCAACGCCCGGATCGAAAGCGCCTTCCTGTACCCGAACGGCCATGCTCAACCTCCAGTCACAGGCGGAAAGAAGGCCACTTCGTCGCCGTCTTGCACAGGCTCATCCAGCCTGCACAATTCCTCGTTGCGCGCGCACATCAGGTTTTGCTCGGCCAGCACCTGGTAAGGCTCGCCTCTACCCACCAACGCCAGGCGCACATCGTCCACTACTCTGAACGTCCCTTCGAGCGACTCGCTGCCGCGCTCCAGCCGCTCCCGGTAGCGAGCGAAATACATCACCTTGATCTTCATCAGCCTTGCACCTTGTACGGGCCGCTTTTGCCGCCCAGCTTCTCCAGCAGGCGCACTTGCTCGATGACCATGCCCTTGTCCACGGCCTTGCACATGTCATAGAGGGTCAACGCGGCTACGCTGGCCGCCGTCAGCGCTTCCATCTCCACACCGGTCTGCCCGGCCAGCTTGCACCGGGCGACGATACGCACTGCATCACTGCCCTCGGCGCTGAGCTCGACCTTGACACTGGTCAGCATCAGCGGATGACACAACGGAATCAGGTCGCTGGTCTTCTTCGCCGCCTGGATGCCGGCGATGCGCGCCACGGCGAAGACATCACCCTTGGGGTGCTCACCGTCGACGATCATCTGCAGGGTGTGCGGCAACATGCGCACGCGCGCTTCGGCCGTGGCCTCGCGCTCGGTCACGGCTTTTTCAGTGACGTCGACCATGTTGGCCCGCCCTTGGGAATCAAGATGTGTCAGCACTGCTCTGCTCCTGTGAAGGGAGCTGAGAGTGTAAACCGGTGGGTCAGGTTTGAGCAGGGGCCAGGCCGACGCATTGCGGCCCGAAGCCGCCGGGCGGTGAACCGCCCGGCGTGCGGGGCTACTACATGTGTGACTCGGCGAACTCGGCCAACACCGACCGAGGCACCCCTTGCAGGGTGATGTGCACGCCATGGGGGAAGTCCTTGAAGCGTTCGGTCAGGTAGGTCAGGCCCGAACTGGTCGCGGACAGGTACGGTGTATCGATCTGCGCCAGGTTACCCAGGCACACCACCTTCGATCCCGCGCCAGCACGGGTGATGATGGTTTTCATCTGGTGCGGCGTGAGGTTCTGGCACTCATCGATGAGGATCAGGCTCTGCTGGAAGCTGCGACCACGGATGTAGTTGAGCGATTTGAACTGCAGCGGCACACGTTCGAGGATGTACTCGACACTGCCGTGGGTGCTTTCATCGTCCATGTGCAAGGCTTCGAGGTTATCGGTAATGGCGCCCAGCCAGGGCTCCATCTTCTCGGCCTCTGTTCCCGGCAGAAAACCGATCTCCTGGTCGAGCCCCTGCACGCTTCGGGTGGCGATGATGCGCCGGTAACGCTTGCTGACCATGGTCTGCTCGATGGCCGCCGCCAGTGCCAGGATGGTCTTGCCCGACCCCGCCGCCCCGGTCAGGTTGACCAGGTGGATATCCGGATCGAGCAGCGCCAACAGCGCCAGGCTCTGATGAATGTCACGCGGTTTCAGGCCCCAGGCTTCCTGATGCAGCAGCGGCTCCTGGTGCAGGTCGAGCAGCAGCAGTTCGCCCTCGCGCGTGCCCTTGATCCAGCCGACGAACCCTTGCTCATCGATGATGAACTCGTTCACGTGCACCGCAGGCAGCGGCTCGGCCAGTTGCACCCGGTGCCAGGTACGGCCACGTTCCTGACGCGTGTCGACCTTGCTGACCCGGTCCCAGAACGAGCCGGTGACCGAATGATAGCCCTTGGACAACAGCGACACGTCGTCGACCAGTTGGTCGGTGCTGTAGTCCTCGGCGGCGATGCCGCAGGCGCGCGCCTTCAGGCGCATGTTGATGTCCTTGGTGACCAGCACCACGTCCAGGTCGGTGCGCCGTGTCCTGACTTCGAGCAGCTGATTGATGATGATGTTGTCGTTGAGGGTTTCGGGCAACAGCTTGTTCGGCTCGTTGCGCGGAGTCATCAGGATGGACAGATACCCTTTTGGCCCACTCTTGCCACGCTGGATGGGTACCCCCTGCTCCACCACGCTAGGCGAGGCATCACCCAGCGTCTGGTCGATCAGGCGGATGGCCTGGCGGCATTCGGCAGCGATGCTTTGCTTACCGGCCTTGAGCTTGTCGAGTTCCTCCAGCACCGTCATGGGAATGGCGACGTGGTGCTCCTCGAAGTTGAGTAATGCGTTGGGGTCGTGAATCAGGACGTTGGTATCGAGCACATAGAGGATTGGCTTGCTGGAGGAAGGGGTGCGTCCTTGGTCATCCATACTCGGTCACCTTATGTCGAAGCGGCACGGCGTGGTCTGTTACGCCGCGGGGTGACTGCCGTTCTTCCCGTATCCGCGTTGTTACGGGCGGGAAGCGATCTGGCCAGGTGGACCGATGTGACGCCACCTGTGCTGCAGGAATCGGCTGTCTGGTTTCTTCATACCGCAAAAGCCATGACCGGAAAAAGCATTTTCATACGATTGCCAACTTTATTTTTCCGATTGACGAACAGGCCTTGGCGCCAGCGCCAAGCAGGTCTACAGTCAGAAGTCAGGTTGCTGCTCGCCCTGTCCATATTCGCGACAATCCTGCCAACCAATACCGCTTTGCACGGTGTGCTCAAGCAGCCATTGCACCGCAGGCCTGGCCTTGGGCAAGGCGTCGTGAAACTGGATCACGCCTTTGCGCCATAGCAGCATCAAGGTCAACACACGCTCGGCTGAGGCCTGCGCACTCAAGCCCGAGTCGTCCTGCGCATCGATGTCCCACAGCGAGACCTGCAACTGCTGACGCTGCATGAATGCCTGGCCGTCGGCCCGCCGCTGGCCATACGGTGGGCGAAACAGCGGCACATACTGCTCGGGCAGGTCTGCCCGCACCCGTGCCTGGCTGCGGCTGATCGAGGCCTGCCAATCCGTCCACTGCGCATGGGACCGGTATTCCCACCCCTGAATGCCTACGCACTGGCCAGCATACAAGCGCCGCAGGGCCGCCAGCGACTCGCCGTTGCGACGTTGCTGCAAACGGCTGCCGAGCACGAAGAACGTCCCATCGAGTTTCTGCTTGCGCAAGTAGGCAGTCAGCTCGTCGGTGGTGCCTGCCGCCGCGCCCGGCCCACCGGCAAAGGTGAGCAGAAACAGCCGGTCATTGAGTTCATCGCCGTTGCGCTCGGCTGCAGACAGCCGCTGTACTTCGCTGCTGGTCTGAGGCAACAACGCCGCCTTGCGCAGTTGCTCGTTCAGGTACTGCTCATGAAATTGCCGGCTGGGCTCGATCCAGCCGGTGTAGAACTCACCCACATCGGTGGCGAAGGTCGCAGCTTGCAAGCGCAGTTCGGCCATCGACGTCACCGCATAGCAAAAGGACGCATCTTGCTCGCAACTGCGTTGCGCCTGTTGATAACCCTGCCAAAGACGCTGCCACAGCCGCGCCCGCACCTGCCTGATCTTCTGCAAGTTGACCTGCCGCAGGCCCAATCGGGCTGCCAGGGCGTTCTCGTCGAGCAGCTCGTTCTCGTGCAGTACCCGGGCGAACGAGAGGATTTCGGCCCGCGACGCCACATCGAACAGCGCAGGGCTGTCCAGTTGCTCGGGCCACAGGCCACGGTCCAGGCTGGCCGGCGTGGAAGGGGCGGCTTGCACGGCCAGACTCAACAGGCCAGTCAGCAGGGCTGAAACGACGCGCACGGTCAGGGCTCCGTTCAAGGAAAACAGGCACTATAGCCGCTGCATCGGCCATGGGCGTTGACTATTGTCGCCATAGTTTGGACTTGCCTCGTCCAACCCTTAGAATCTCGCTCTTTGATGCCAGGAGCAGATCCGATGCTGACGGTGATTTCCCCCGCCAAGACCCTCGACTACGACACCCCACCGGTGACCGAGCGCTTCACCCTGCCCCGCCACCTCGACCATTCCCAGGAACTGATCGAGCAGCTGCGAGAAATGAGCCCGGCGCAGATCAGCGAACTGATGCACCTGTCCGACAAGCTCGCGGGCCTGAACGCCGCGCGTTTCGGCAGCTGGACACCCACGTTCACGCCAGAGAACGCCAAGCAGGCCCTGCTGGCCTTCAAAGGTGACGTCTACACCGGCCTGGACGCCCAGACCTTGGGTGAGGACGACCTCAGCTACGCCCAGGATCACCTGCGCATGCTCTCCGGCCTCTACGGCCTGCTGCGCCCTCTGGACCTGATGCAGCCCTACCGCCTGGAAATGGGCACCAAGCTGGCCAACGCCCGTGGCAAGGACCTTTACGCGTTCTGGGGCACGCGTATCAGCGAGTGGCTCAACGAGGCCCTGGCCGAACAGGGCGATGATCTGCTGCTGAACCTGGCCAGCAACGAATATTTCAGCGCGGTCAAGCGCAGCGCCCTGAAGGCCCGGGTGATCAATGTGGACTTCAAGGACCTGAAGAACGGCCAGCACAAGATCATCAGCTTCTACGCCAAGAAGGCGCGCGGCATGATGAGCCGCTTCGTCATCGAAGAGCGCATCAGTGACCCAGCGCAGCTCAAGCAGTTCGACGTGCAGGGGTATTACTACAGCGCCGAGCAGTCGAAGGTCGATCACCTGGTGTTCTTGCGCGATCAGCCCGAAGCATAGGGCGCCGAGCGCGGCGGGGCATCAGGGTAACCTGACGTACCCTGCCCCCAGCCCTGACACCTCAACCCCCTGCGGCCCTATGCCGTCCACGCTGACGGTCACCTCGCTCGGCGCTTGGCCAGGGTCCTCACGAAACCACACAACGTGCTCACCTGCGCTGCTGCGCTGCAGCGCCTCTGGCGGGATGACCAACGCCTGGGCCTTGCTCGAGATACGTATGTCCACCTGCGCGCTCATGCCCAGGCGCAAGCTAGAGCGGGCTGGCTCGGCGGGCAGCTCGAGTTCGGCCACCACTTCATACCAGGCCCCTGCGCCATCCAGCGTCCTGGGTTGCTGAGCGATGGGACCTAGTTTGCCTTCCAGGTGCTGCCCGGCCACGGTGACTCGCACAGGCTGCCCTTGCTGTACGTTGGGCAAGTCCTGCTCCTCGACTGTTGCCAGCACCTGCAATCGGTCCAGGCCGATGAGCTCGAGCACTGGCAAGCCGCGCGCGACGTGTTGGCCAGCCTGCAAAGGCACGACCTGATTGACGCCTGCGGTCTTGGCAGGGACGACAAGGCCGCTCAAAGGCGCATTGACGGTGCGTTGCCCATGCAGCGCGAGCAGCGCATGGTACTGAGCTTCAGCGTTCAGCAGCTCCATACGGGCAATCTGAAGGGCGTCGCCTTGACCCTGTGCAAGGGTCTGCTCCAACGCCTGCTCGGCCTCAAGCAGCGCCTGCGCATGCATGTCGACCAGCTGGATCAGGCTACGAACTTCCATACCCGCGACGATACCGCGCTCGAAAAGGCGCCGGTTTTCCTCCAGGTCCAGCTGACTTGTGGACAGCGCATTGCGGGCGCTGCTCAGGTTCCGTTTCGCCCGGGCCACCTCGGGACCGGTGGTCCAGTGCTCCAGTGCGTCCGCGTAGCGGCGGGCTTTCAACCAGGCCGTCTGGGCCAGGCGCAATTCGATGTCGAGCTGTTCGGTATCGAGGGTGAACAGTGGATCACCCGCGCCTACCTGCTGGCCTGGCTGTGCCAAAACCGCTGCCACCCGTCCCTCGAAGGGCGCATTCACCGTCACCTGACGCGCAGCCTGGAGGCGACCGACCAAGCCCAGTCGTTGCTCGAGCGTTTGCGGCTCGATGCGCACCCATCGCGCCGTCTCAGGCTGTACCGAACGGCCCCCCTGATACCACGCGCCGAATCCGACGCTCAGCACTAGCAGCAGCAGACCGTTGCGCCAGTTAGTCATGGAGTACAACCCCCCAGCGCTCAAGGGTCGTGCCCAGCAGTTGGTCAAGGCTTGTCTGACCATTGAGATAGGCGATAGCCGCATCCAGACGCGCATGCTGAGCATAGCGAAGGTCACTTTCGAAGCTCAGGACCTCGAAGTTGCTTGAGCGGCCAAGCGACAGTTTCTCCTGCTCGATCGCAAGCTTGCGCCGGGATAACGCCAGCGCCCGGCCGGCGATCTGCAACTGCCGCCATCGCCCCTGAATATCCTTCACGGCGTTGAAGATTTCGCGTTGCAGTTGTTGGTCGGTTTCGGCCTGCCCCAGGGCATGTTCTTGCAGCGCAACCTGCGTGCGCACCTGAGCTTGTCGTGCCTGAAGGCCACCGATGGGGATCGCCAGCTCCAGCCCGACGTAATGCCGCCAGCTGGCCTGCAGACCGGGCCTTTCGTGGGCCTGCGCGGCGCCGGCAACCAGCGACAGGTCCCAGCGCTGCTGGTCCTTGGCCAACAGCAGGTCCACGGCAAGCTGCTCGCCTGTGAGCTGCTGCATGAGGTAGGCCGGTTGCAGAGCCTTGGCCCGGGCGAGCGCACGGGTAGCGTCAAGGTGGACCTGCCGTGGCTCGATCTCATCCACGGCCAGCAGTGGCGTGCTCAAGTCAATGGCCAAGGTCTGGGCCAGTGCCAGGCGACTTTCTTCCAGTTGCCGGTGACTGTTCTCCCGGGCCAACTCCTGGTTGGCCACTTCCGCTTGCGTCTGAACAATGTCGAACGCTGCCATGCGGCCGGTTTCGATGAGCGCCCGGTTCACGTCGGCCAAACGTCGGGCACGCTGCAAGGCCTGGTCAGCGATCTTTTGCTGCTCCTGGGCACGGAGCAAGGCTCGATAAAGCAGGATGACCTGACTGATGGTCTGCCCCACGGTTTCGCGCAAGGCCAATCGGTTGAGCTGCTCCGACAGTTGCGCCTGACGCAAGGGGGCGGTGGCGACGTCCACGCCAGCGCCCCGCAGCAAGGGCTGGACCACGGTCAGGTTCGCCCCGTCCCGTTGGCGGGGCCGTTGGCCCTCAATCTCGATGTGGTCATAAGACCAGTCAAGGTCCAGGCGTGTACCGAAGGGGGTCAGCAGGCTGGCGGCAGGCACGAGCTGCACATCGCGCTGGCGGTCGTTCTGATCGCGATGACGCAGGTAACGCGCCTTGAGCAGCAACTGCGGGGCGTATCGGTCGCGCGCCACGCGCAGGTCGAACCTGTCCGCCACACGCTTGAGGTGGGCGCTTCGAATGGCACGGTTTTCACGCAATGCCAAGGCCACGGCTTCATCGAGTTGAAGCGGCACTGGATCGATCCGAGCCAGGGCCAACGCGCTGACCGCATCTGCCCGGGCTGCGATGGGAATGGACAACACCCAGGCCAGCGCCAGCCAACTAGTCTTCACGCAGCGCCTCCACCGGCTGCAACCTTGCTGCCGCAACCGCTGGGTATACCCCGCAGGCAACCCCTACGGTCACTGAACTGACCATGCCAAGCGGCACCGCGGCCAGGGCCAGCCCAGTAGGCCACCCGGACAGCAGGGCAAAAATCCAGGCGGCCAGTACGCCGATCAAGGCCCCGCCAACCGCCCCCGTGCCTGACAGCAACATGGCTTCGAGCAGAAATGACCAGCCGATATCCTGTGCCCGCGCGCCCAATGCAAGGCGAATACCGATTTCTCGGCGTCGTTCGGCCACCGTCATGAGCATGATGTTCATCACCCCGATGCCGCCCAGCAACAAGGCGATGCCGGCAAACCCGGCCAACAGCCACGTGAGCATTTGCGATTGAGCGGTCATGCCCGCCAACAGTTGACTGGGCAACCTGACGAGCACCTGGTGGCGCGGCAACTGCATCTGCAGGTAAGCGGACAGGTGATCGGCTGCCAACGCCAGGGACTGCACGTCGCGCCCCAGTGCCAGCACCAGGCTCACCTCCGGCGTCGGCGTCAATCGGCGCATGCCTGCCAATGGCATCCACACGGCCTGGTCGAGCATGACCGGCAACAGCGGGTTGTCACCGGTCGAGACCAACAAGCCAACGACGTCATACACGTAACCGCCTATCTGCAACCGATCGCCCGTCTTGGCGTCCAGCTGCCTGGCCAGGATGCTGCCCAGCACCACGTGGGGTGCCTTGTCGTCATGCGCCGACAGCAAGCGACCTTCGTCCACGTCCAGCTTCAACAACCTGGCAAGGCCAGCGCCGCTGCCGATTATCATCGCCTCCTGCTGCAGGCCAGCACGGCGAATGCTGGCCGCAGCCACGCTGATCGCGACGGCCGCCCGTACGGACGCCGGCATGGCGGTCAGATCAGGTTCGGTTTTCGGGCCTGCCGTGCCCTCGCGCTGCAGTTCAGCGACCATCAGCTCACTGCCAAGGCCCTCATACAGCTGCTGCGCATGCTGCGCTGCGCTTTGCCCCATGTTCAGCAACGCCACCACCGACGCGCAGCCGACGCCGATACCCAGCAAGGCCAGCCAGGCACGACGCCCCATCAACCGCACGTTGTCCAATGCCTCGCTCAGACGTTGCTGCCAGCCAGGGCCGTAGGGCTCATGCATCGGTCAGCCTGCCTTGATCGACGCGCACACGCCGCTGCAGTCTGTGCGCCACTTTGGCGTCATGGGTGACCACCAGCAAGGTCGTGCCCCTCTCCCGGTTGAGCGTCAGCAGCAGTTGCAGGACCTGCTCACCGGTCTGGGCGTCAAGGCTCCCGGTGGGCTCATCGGCCACCAGCAGGTTCGGCTCGGTGACCAACGCACGCGCGATCGCCACACGTTGGCGCTGACCACCGGACATCTCGGCGGGCCGCTTGCCAGCCTGACTGGCAAGGCCAACGGCACGCAATTGCACCTCGGCGAGCTGGCGGGCAACGGGCAAGCGCAGCCCTCGATACGACAGCGGCAACGCCACGTTGTCCAGGGCGCATAACCGCGGCAGCAGGTTGAAGCTCTGGAAGACGAAGCCGATCAGGCGGTTACGCATCACGGCGCGCTGGTCGGCGCTGGCCCCTGTCATGTCGGTACCACCGATCCATACCTGGCCTGCGCAAGGGCGGTCCAGCAGCCCAATAAGGTTCAGCAACGTGCTCTTGCCCGAACCGGACGGGCCGATGACAGCGCACGTCTGCCCGCTGGGGATCAACAGGTCGATGCCGTGAAGCACCGGCACGTCACCCTGAAAACGGCTGACGTTGCACAGCTGTACGGCGGGCATCATGCGGGCTTGCCTGGTTCGTCAGGGCCTTCGAGCGGCGGGTGATCTTTTTTTGCCTGTTCTTCAAGCTTGCGGGCGGTTTTCAGGAGGGTGTCGATCAGAGAATCGGGATCATCGCTGCGAGGGGGGTCGGTTTTGCCTATCATCGCAGTTAAATCGAATTCGTAGTTTCTAAAACCCGCTTCCAGGATAGGAGGAAGGTTTTTGTAATAATCGATCATTTCCCTCAGCGCATCGTCCCTGAAGCCTGTCCTGTCGTATTCCGCATTGGCTTTGTCAACGATGTAGTGCGTCCACTGCGAATAACGATGACCTAATTCAGCACTGGCGGCGAGCCGCTCGTTGTAGGTGAAGTCTTCGCCCTCATCGTAACCGATCAGCGCCAATTGCTCCGTGGTGAGATGCTTGAAGGGATTAGCATCTTTCCCATTGATGAAATCAGTCGCTTGCCGCGCCCTGGCTAAGAGCGCCTGATCTTGAGTATCCGGAATGAAGGCATCATGCAGCGCCTTTGTATATACATAACCTTGGCCGCCAAGATCCATCCGAATGCGAGACGCAAGCTCCGCCAACTCCTGCCGACTCAGCTGGCTATCTCGGGCAGCCGCTCGCTCCGCCGCCGCCGCGAGTTGACGGCCCAACGCCGAAACATCAGAACTTGGCTCATGTACTTCAGACACGGACGAGACGATACCCGAGTTCGTAGAGGTCGTTGTCTCCTTTGCCCGCGCTACAGGGACAGGCCCTACGGAAGAACTTGCCGTTCTCGAAATATATTCCATAGCCGCACCTCGATTTGAAATTCAGTGAACTCAATCGGTGAAAGTGCCTGCCTTTGCCGCCAGCACCAGTCCAACAGCAAAGCAGGCTACAGAGCCGGGTTATTTCATGGTGAATTCGGCCTTCCAGGCGTAGTTGGCACTAAACCCCGAGTTAACCGCAGTGCAATTCGCACCGCCCGCCGGCGTGGCAGTCTTGTTCCACTTGGGCTGTTTGATACCTCCCGACATCATCATGACGAACGTCGTGCTGAAGGCGCATGACTTGCGCCCTTGCGAGTAGCGGAGCATTGCACCATTGGTATCAGGGCTAACCAAACGCTGCACAGTGAACCGGATGCTCTCACCCGGTTTTACCTCGTCGTGCGGCTTAGGGTTAGCAATCTGATACGTACTGGTCTCGTTCGCATTGGTCAGCTGGAGCTTCACCGACTCGGTTCCGAGGTTTCTGAACGTCACTTCAACGGGCGGCCCCGCAAGGGCTGGGGCCGCTGCCAGCATGACTGCGGTGGCAGAGAGGATTCGCATGCAGTTCTTCATCGTTTCAAGCCTCGTCTCTTCCATGTGGTTAGGGATCAGACGCCTGCTTGGGCCGGCCACGCATTGACTGCGACGATCCTTCGTTCACAGCCGCCAATCACGACGTCTGGCCATGTTGGCGGCCCGGCGCTGAAAAACCTTAGGAACCGAAGGGCCTTCAAACGTTACGGGATGTAGCGAGAAAACGTGGAACCCAGCTGTGAGAGCCCGTTTATCGACCTCAAGAAATAAACACCGGGCCGAAAGACTTCAGCTTGCCATCATCACCTGGGGCATTTTCTTCATTTTTCCCCTCCCGGCCCCCATGCTGGCGTATGAGCGTCCCGAAATATTTGCGTCCTGTGTATACCGAGCCCAAACCGACACGTGCCGAGCCAGGATGCCTTGCTGCGCGAAGGTGTGGCGCAGGTGACGCAGTTCGTAGATAAGCCAGCTGCGCTGCGGCACTTGAGCCCCACCTCAGCGTCCTTGATTCACAGCCGGCCAAGCCCTGCCCTTTTGAGCCTTCCCCCATTTCACGCTACGATGCTTCAACCCTCGCGCAACCAAGGTCTGCAAGGCTCATGATCATCGGCGCTCTCCTTATCCTCACCTGGCTGGTGCTGTTGCTGCGCTACCCTGCCAAGGCCTTGCCGATTTCGCTGGCCGCCGTGGGTGGTCTGGGCCTGGTGGCCTTGTTCGTCATCTGGCAGGACACTCGCGAAACCTCGCAACTGGCCCGCTTGGACATGCGCCTTGCCTATGCCCCCACCCAATGCCCCGCCGACCGCCCCTTGCAGGTCACCCTGAAGAACGGCAACAAGGTGCCGCTCACCGAGCTGCGCTGGCGTGTGGCGGCCTATGCGCCAGGCGACACAGTCAACCTGGCAGAAAATACCTACAATGCACCGCGCTACCGCGGGCCTGGCGAATTGCAGCCGGGCGCGCAGTGGTCCGATTGCCTGCCATTGCCTGCGCTGCGCTCGGGCTACCGTGCACAGACGTTGGAATTCAGGGCCGAGCACCTGCAAGGCAGCTTTGCCAACTGACTCATTGTCGACGCCCAACGGCTGGCGACCCGTTGGCGACTCGGCGCAGACCCGCTGCCCCTCCACACAGACCCAAAGGCCTTCTGCATGTCGACAGTCCTGATCACCGGTTGCTCCAGCGGCATTGGCCGCGCCCTGGCCGATGCGTTTCGCGATGCCGGCCATCAGGTCTGGGCCACCGCCCGCCAGGCTGAAGATGTGGCGCGCCTGGCCGCTGCGGGCTTCGTTGCCCGGCAACTGGATGTCAACGACCCACACGCCCTGGCCCTGCTCGCGCAGGAACTCGAGGCACTGGACATCCTGATCAACAACGCCGGCTACGGCGCCATGGGGCCGCTGCTCGATGGCGGGGTCGACGCCCTGCAGCGCCAGTTCCAGACAAACGTGTTCGCGCTGGTCGGCGTGACACGCGCGCTGTTCCCCCAGCTGCGTCGCGCCCAAGGCCTGGTGGTGAACATCGGCAGTGTCTCCGGCGTGCTGGTCACGCCGTTCGCCGGCGCCTACTGCGCCTCCAAGGCTGCCGTGAAGGCCCTGAGCGACGCCCTGCGCCTGGAACTGGCGCCGTTCGGCATCCGCGTGATGGAGGTGCAGCCTGGGGCCATCGCCTCGCAGTTCGCCAGCCACGCTCAGCAGCAGGCGCAGCAGGTGCTGGCGCCGCAATCGCCGTGGTGGCCACTGCGTGAACACATCCAAGCCCGGGCCCGCGCCTCGCTCGACAGGCCGACACCGGCGGCGACCTTTGCCCAAGGCGTGCTGAAAGCGACCCAGCGTTCGCCAGTGCCGGCACGGGTGCGGCTGGGCAATGGCAGCACGGCCTTGCCGCTGATGGCCCGCCTGGTGCCGCAGCGTTTACTGGACAAGGTGCTGCGCAAACGGTTTGGCTTGTCACGAATGTTGTAGGTCGGTCACGAGCCTGCGCGTTCAGACCTTGTCGAATGCCTGCCACCCCCCGCCGAGCGCTTTGTACAGCCCCACGAGCGCCTGGGATACCGCGGCAGCGCTGTCGATCCACTGCTCTTCGCTGGCCAGCAAGGCCGACTGCACGGTCAGTACATTGAGAAAATCCACCGCGCCTTCCACGTATTGACGCTGGGCCGTTTCCAGGGCGATGCGGTTCTGGCGCACGGCTTCGGCGAGGCGATCGCGACGCAACTGGCTGGCGTTGTACAGGCGCAGCACATCATCGATTTCATGCCAGGCCCCCAGCACCACCTTGCGGTAGTTCAGGGCCGCTTCCTGCTGCTGCGCCTGGCGCAGGGCCAAGGTGCCCTTGAGGCGACCGCCTTCGAAAATCGGCAGCGACAGCTGCGGCCCGAAGGCGAAGCGGCGAGCATCCCAAGCACCGAAGTCAGCCAGTTGCATGGCCTGGAAACCCACGTTGCCAGACAGCCGGATACGTGGATAAAAATCTGCCTTGGCCACGCCGATGCTGGCCGTGGCAGCATGCAGGCGCGCCTGGGCCTGGCGAATGTCCGGACGACGCTCGGCCAGCTCCGACGGCACGCCGATGGCAAACGTCTGCTGCGGGGCGGGCAGCTCACCGGCTTGCAGCAAGCTGCCCTGCAGGCTGCGTGGGGGCTCGGCCGCCAGCAGGCTCAAGGCATTGATCAGATCGTCACGGCGCGCCTGCAAAGTGGGCAGGCGCGACTCGATCAAGGCGACCTGGGCGTTGGCCTGGGCCACGTCGAGCCGGGTGGCCACGCCTTCGGCCTGACGGTCTTCGGACAACTTCAGGCTGTGCCGCGCGACCTTGAGGTTGTCCTCGGTCACCTGCAACGTATGCTGCACCGCGCGCAGCTGGATGTAATCACCGGCCGTTTCGGCGAGCAGGGCCAGCAGGACGCCGTTTCGGTCGTTCTCGGCCACCTCGACACTGGCGTCGGCCGCTTCGACCTGACGCCGCACACGGCCCCAGACATCCAGCTCCCAACCTGCTACCAAGTCACCCTGCCACAGGTTGAAAGCCGATTTGCCCGCGTTGCCGGAGGGGTCGCTCAGCCCTTCGGCGCTGTTGCGGGCACGGCTGTAGCCTGCATTGGCGTCCACCGACGGCTGCTGGTCGGCGGCCACGGTGCTGCGCAGCGCACGGCTTTGCAGCAAGCGGGCACTGGCGATCTGCAGATCGAGGTTGCGCGCGGCGACCTGTTCGATCAGTGCGCTGAGCCGTGGGTCGTGAAAGCTGTCCCACCAGCGCAACTGCATGGGCTCGGCCACAGGTTGGCTGGGCGCGTGCTCACCCTCCAATTGGTCCCACTGCTGGGGCGCGTGGGTATCGGGCTGCTGGAAGTCCGGGCCAAGGGTACAGCCCGTGAGCAGTGCAGCGAGCACTATGGCCGCAGGGACCTTGCCCCCCAAACGCGTGATGGGCCGCGATGAACGGGCTGCCTGTGGGCCGGCGGGTGCAGGGCTCTGCGCGTAGGCGATGTTCATCGGGCCGTCACCTCGCTACCGGCCAGCTTATCGCCTTGGGTGTCGCTGGTCGTGTCGATGATCGCTTCGACCGACATGCCCACACGCAAGCGCGTCAACAACGGCTGCCCGTCATCGAAGACGATCTTCACCGGGATGCGCTGCACCACCTTGGTGAAATTGCCGGTGGCGTTGTCCGGCTTCACCGCGGCGAACGTCACCCCCGTGGCCGGAGCGATGCTTTCGACGTGGCCATGGAGTCGTTCATCGGCAAAGGTATCGACGCTGATGCTGACCGGCTGACCGGGCTGCACGTGGGTCAATTGGGTTTCCTGGAAGTTGCCTACCACATAGGCCTGCTGCAGGGGCACCACCGACAACAGCCGCGCCCCGGGGTTGACATAGGCCCCGATGCGCAACGCGCGCTCACCGACCATACCGTCCACCGGCGCCGTGATGCGGGTATAGGAGAGGTCCAGCCGGGCCTTTTCCACCCCGGCTTCGGCGCGCTTGAGCTGGCCATCGGCGCTGGCGACCTGAGCGGCGAGGATGTCCACCTGCTTGCGCGCAGCTACCGAAGCTGCACGGGCATTGGCCAGGCGAGCACGGGCCTGATCCACGGCGCTGCGTGCCTGCTGGGCGTTTTGCACGGTACCGGCGCCCTGCTCGGCCAGGCGCCCGTAGCGGCGAACTTCATGATCGGCGAACGCCGCCTCGGCCTCGGCGGCTTTCACCGCTGCCTGGGCCTGAGCAATCAGCGCGTCCTGGCGGTCGAGGGTGGCACGGGCATCGGTGCTCTGGGCCTGGGCCACTAGCAGCTGCGCCTGGGCAGCGTCCAGGGCAGCCTGGTAGTCGCGGGCATCGATGGTGGCCAGCAGTTGGCCGGCCTTGACTTGCTGGTTGTCCTCGACCAGCACCTGGGTGATGAAGCCGGCGACCTTGGGCGCGACCACGGTGTAGTCGGCGGTCACGTAGGCGTCGTTGGTGCTCTGCCGGTGGTCGCTGCCCAGCAGCCAGGGACCGACGAGGGCGGCCAGCACGGCCACGGCCAGCACAGCGCCGATGAACAGGGTTTTACGGTGGGTGGTCATTTGGCGTTTCTCGAATTCAGACAGGGGTCAGGCCACCGCACGCGGTGGATAAACCCGGGTGGGCATGACAGGAATCAGGCAGATCAGGGCTACGGCGATTACGGCCAGGACCAGGTAGAGGTCGGCCGAGGTCAGTACCAGCGCCTGGTCATGGATGCGCCTGGCAAGGCTGGCAGCGTGGTCGTCCAGCAACGGGGCATTGCCCAAGCTGTCGACCAGGTGATTGGAATGGAAATGCCGGCGCAGCGTGCCCAGGGCATCGAGCAGCCCGCCCGCCACGACGGCGGACAAGCCCTTGACGGTGTTGAACCAGGCAGAGGCGAAGGGGCCTTCCTGCGGGCTCATGCCCGTGGTCGAGAGCATCAGCAACGGCAGCACCGCCATCGGCTGGCCGAACACCTGCAACAGGTAGAACGGGTAGAAGTCGGTGCGAATCCACTGGCTGGTGAGCAGGCTGCTGCCGATGCAGGAGGCGGCCAGCATCCCCAGGCCGATGCCCAGCACCCAGCGACAGTCGACTGCGCGGATATTGCAAAGCGCGGCGGTCAGCGGCAGGGCGATCAATTGTGGCATGGCCACCAGCAGCATCAGCGGGCTGGTCTGGGCGGGCCGGTAGCCCTGGAGCTGTGCCAGGTAGGCGGACGGCAAACTACCCACACCCGAGAGGACGATGAGCACGCCCGCGACGGTCAACAGGGCAAAGGCCAGGTTACGCCGGCCCAGCAAGCGCAGCTGGAAAAACGGCAAGGGCTCGGACCACTCGTTGAACATGAACAGCACCAACAACAGCAGCCCACCGCCCAGCAGCCAGCAGATCAACGGCGAATCGAACCAGCCCCAGCGATCACCCAAAGACAACCCCAGCACGATACCGCAGATCGCCGGTAACCCAAGCAGCACACCACGCCAGTCGAACTGCCTGAAACGCTCCAGGCGCAATGGGTCCTGCGGCAGCCCCCACGCCACGCAGCCACCGGCCACCAGCGACGGCAGGATGATCTGCCAGAACGCCCAGCGCCAGCCGACGTATTCGGTCCACAAGCCGGCCAACGGTGTACCCAGGTTGGGGCCGAAGGTGGCAGTCAAGGCATAGCACGCCAGGCCGTAGACCTTGATGCCAGGGGGCAGGAAGCGCAGCGCCACGCTCATCAGCATCGGCGGCAGTGCCCCCGAGGCAAGCCCTTGCAGCACCCGCAGCAGCATCAGGCTGTGCAGGTTGGGGGCGAAGGGTTGCAGCAGACCCAGCACTGCGAAGGCACCGATGGCTGCCAGGGTGAAGCGCCGCAGGGAAAAGGTGGTCGCCAACCAGGGCGAGATGGCCATTGCCGAGACGGAGGCTGCGCTGTACACCGCCAGCAGCCAGGCCCCCTCATCGGCACCGATAGCCATGGCCCCGCGGATATCGGCCAGGGAAATCTTGGTCACGGACTCGTTGAGGCCCGCACACAGCACCGCCAGCAACACGCCGAACAGCCCGACCACCACCTGCAGGCCGAACGCGCCCTGTGCAGGGGCGGTCGATGCAGACGTGGCAGCCAGCCCGCTAGCAGGGGCAGAAACGGCATTCATTTAGAGACATCTCCAGCAACACTTTTACGACTGGAGCGATTTTAGGCAGGGTAAATGCTGACGAAAACTGAATTATTGGCAGTTTTATATTGCGCCAAACGCAACGATGGCCTGTTCAGGGATCGCTTCGGGTACACGCCTTGATCGTCTGACGCAGCCACTGGTGGGCCGGGTCGTTGTCGAAACGTGGGTGCCAGGCCTGCATCACGTTCACTTTTTCAAGCGGTACGGGAATCTCGAAGGCGCGCAGGGGCAGCTTCAGACGCTGGACACTGTTCAGGATGTTGGCCGGAATCGGCAGGATCAGGTCCGAATCGGGTAACGAGAACATCGCCGAGTGAAAGCTGGTGGTGATCAGCGCCACCCGGCGCTCCACCCGATGGTTGGCCAGGGCCACATCGATCGGACCGTTGGCACGGCCGCGACGCGACACGCTGATCTGTGGGAACGCGGCGAAGCGTTGTGGGGTGATGTCCTGGTCGAAGACCGGATGTTCCATGCGCGCCAAGCCGACGAAATAGGTGCTGAACAAACTCTGCACCTTGATCTCCGGCCCCAGCTCCACGGAGGAGCTAACGATCAGGTCGATGTGGCCGTTGCGCAACATGGCATCGTCGTCACTGCTGCCTTCGGGCACAAAACGCAGCACGGTATTGGGCGCATCGGCCAGCATCATGCGCAGCAGCTTGGCCCCGTAGAGGGCGATGAACAGGTCGTTGGTACGCACGTTGAAGGCACGGTGCAGCTTGGACAGGTCGACGCCTTCACGGCTGCGAAACACCTGCCCAGCCTGCTCAACCAGGCCATGCACCTGCTCGCGCAGGGCCAGGGCCCGTGGCGTTGGCACCAGCCCGCGACCGGCGCGCACCAGGATGGGGTCGCCCATGGCCTCGCGTATGCGCCCCAGCGTGCGGCTCATGGCGGCTGGGCTGAGGTTCATGCGTTGTGCCGCGCCTACCACGCTGCCTTCATCGAGCAGCACGTCGAGGGCGACCAGCAGGTTCATGTCAGGGAGTTGCATGGCCGTTTTCCGAGACGACGTTGGGAAACGGCGATGTTAGCAGGTTGCTCGATTGCGCCCGATGCAATGTGCTCGTGCGTGGCAGGGCCTTTATTCGCAGTCCAGGTGAGGTCGAGAATGGCAGCAGCAGGTTCGGCCCCATGCCGGAAGACGAGCCACCACTCACGATAAAGGATCCCGCATGCCCAGCCCCGTGCTCATTGCCATCGACGCCTCCCCTGCCACTCAAGCGCTGCTCGCCCTGGCCCGCCGCTGGTGTCGCCCTGAAGACCATACCTTGCATGTACTGCTGGCCATCGATGCCACCTTTGCCGTGCACGAACAACCGGCGCCCTACACGGCCGACGAACAAGCGCAGTACCCTGCCGCGTGCGAGGAACAGCAACAGGCCGATCATGCCCTGGGCGAGGCGGTCCGTGCCTTGCAGCAGGCAGGCTTCGCCTGCCAGGGCTGCATGGTGGCCGGTCAGCCTGTGGAGGTCATCGTGGCCAGGGCCCAGGCACTGGAATGTGAACTGATCATCATGGGGCACCGTCATCTGTCGCGGCTGGGGCGACTGCTGGACCCCTCGATCAGTGCCAAGGTGATCGATCAGGCCCAGGTGCCGGTGCTGGTCGGGGCGGCTGAACGTAGCGCTTGAGAAGCTGAACATCAGGTAAATGCGGGACCTGTAGGAGCGGTCTTGTACCGCGATGGGTCGCGCAGCGGCCCCAGGAATATTTGCTGCGAAGCTGAAATCTTGGGGCCGCTGCGCGGCCCATCGCGGCACGAGACCGCTCCTACCCGGAAATCGACTAGCCTCCAAAGGTGGCACTAGGCAGTTGCTTTTGCAAAGTCCAGGGCCCGCTATCTCAGTCGATACAGGGCCAAGGAGCAGGCTTGCCGGGGCCGTGCTGTGGCCCATCGCGGCACGAGGCCGCTCCTACAGGGGTAACGTGCCGCAGTGTCAGGCCGCCGAGTGCTTCACTGCGGATCGACCACCACCGTACAGGTAGTCCCCGCTGCCAGGAAGAAGCCTTCGGGCACCTGGTCGATATGGATGCGCACAGGCACCCGCTGGGCCAGGCGCACCCAGTTGAAGGTGGGGTTCACATCGGCAATCAGCTCGCGGCTCTGGGGGTTGTCGCGGTCGTAAATGCCCCGGGCGATGCTCTCCACATGGCCCTGCAAGCGTTCCCCGCTCATCATCTGCAGTTCGGCAGGGTCGCCTACCTTCACATGGGGCAACTTGGTTTCTTCAAAAAACCCGTACACCCAGAATGACGCCTCATCGACCACCGCCATCACCGCCTCGCCGGTGCGTGCGTAATCGCCCTTGTGAACGTTCAGGTTGGTCACATAGCCATCGACCGTGGCCACGATCCGGGTACGTTTGAGGTTCAATTCGGCGGCCGCCAGGGCCGCCTGGGCCTGCTGGTAGTCGGCCAGAGCAGCGCTGGCAATGTTGCTGGCATCGTCGCGGTTTTCCTTGGAGATCACCAGGTTGTCCAGGTCGGCACGGCGCCTGGCATTGACCCGGCGCATCTCCCAGGTGGCCTTGCGGGCGGCGACCAGGGCCTTGGCCTGTTCGACCGCCAAGCGGTAGTGTTCCGGGTCGATCTGGATCAACAGGTCGCCCTTGCTGACCCGCTGGTTGTCCTTGACCGGCACATCGACCACGTAGCCAGGCACATCGGCCGCCACGTTGATGATGTCGGCGCGTACCCGGCCATCCCGGGTCCAGGGGGTGGTCATGTAATGCAGCCACAGCTGACGACCGATCACCACGGCGGCCGTCAGGACCAGCAACGTGGCGACAAGGCTGAAGAACTTTTTCATCGAAGGATTCTCACCAGTAGAGCGACAGCGCCAGGGCGCCGAACAGGCAGACGAACAGGCTCAGGCGCAGCAGCGCCGGGTGCCAGAAGAAACGGTAGCCATCAACGCTGGCAATGAACCGGTCAAGCCCCCAGGCCAGGCCTAGCGCAAACAGGAACATCAGGGTCAGGGTGGGCATGTACACGCCGTGGAAGGCGATTTCACGAGGCATGGGGAAACCCTTTGGGTGGCGCAAGCGGTGAGTGGGGGTCGAGCAAGGACGAGCGGATGAAGTGCAGGTAGCTCTGCACACGGCGTAGCACTGACGTGTCGAAGTGCCGCGCAAACGGCTCGTCGGTGGCCTGGACCCGGGAAATGGCATGGTCCACCGCCACCAGGGCACGCTCATGATTCCCGACGCTGGGCTGCAGGAACAGGCGCGCCAGGGCACGGCCCATGACCCGGATAGCCTGGCGCCACGGCTGGGACTCGGCATAGGCCGGGTGCACGGGGGCCCGCGCCTGCTCCTTGCGCAGCTCGATGACCGCATGGCCGATTTCCAGCACGCTGAACATCCAGCCCATCAACTGGCTTTGCACCTGGGGCTTGCCGGCCGCCAGGCCATAGGCCTGGTGCAGCAAGTCGCGCGTGCGGCTTTCGAAAGCCGTGCCGATGCCGCGCAGGCGCCCGCTGATGGCAAACAGCACTTGTTCACGCAAGGCCTGCTCCAGCCGGCTCCACAACCAGCGGCTATTGGGTGGCAGGATGATCGCCCCGGCAGCCGCGCACACGAACATGCCGACGACCATGGCGATGTAGTCGTTGATGAAGCTGTATGGGTCATACACCGTCAGGTTGTTGGGCACCGAGCCAATGGCGAAAAACACCAGCAGGCCAATGCCGTAGCCCGAGTAGGCCGGGCGCGACGAGAGAAACGCACCCAGCACGAACACCGGCGCCAGGACCATGCACAGCAAAGGGAAGCCGTCGATCCAGGGAAACACGAAGAAGGTTTCGAAGAAACCGATCACCGCGCCTATCGCCGTGCCGCAGGCCATCTGGAACGACAGGCGCTTGGGGTTGGGCGAAGCTGCCGACAGCCCGGCGGTGACCGTGGCGATCAAGGTCATCATGGCGCCGCTTGGCCAGTCGCTGATCAGCCAGTAGCTGCCCAGCAGCAACAGCACCGCCGCCGAGCGCAGCCCGGCTGCCAGGCATACCAGCGTACTGGTCTGTGCCACGTAGGGTTCGTCCCACTGCTCCCGCGCGTGGTTGTGCACGGCCAGGGAGGCGTGGGTTTCGGCGTAGCTGTACATCTCGTCCACGAAGCGGTAAAGCAACTCGAAGGCGGTGTGGAAGTCCAGCAGGTCGGCTTCGCCGGGCGCGGTGGCCAGGTAGTCGGCGCGCAAGCTGCGGACCTGGGCCTGCAACCCTTCGCGGTAGGCACCGAGCTCTAGGGTCAGGCGCAAGGCGTCGGCGTCGGTCAGCGCGCGCCCCACGTAGGGTTCGAGCAGGGCGACGAGGGTGTGCAGGCCGGGCTCGATGGCGCTGACGATCTGCACAGGCCCGCGTGCGCGAAGCCGCTCGATCAGACGGTGCAGGGCGTTGAAGCGGGTGGTGATGGCCATGAATTCGCTGTTCATGCGCACCAGCCGGCCACTGCGCCGACGCATGTGCGGGTCCTCGAAGGCAGTGACGTTGCGCAGGCTTTCCAGCCCCACCGCCTCGGCCACGAAGCGCACATTGCTGCTTTCGAAACGCTCACGCTGACTGTCGCCGCGCAAGGCTTCGACGACTACCGCCGCGAACGCGCCAAAGCGCTGGTACAGGGCGTTGCGCATGGCGGCACTGGCCGACTGCGGCAGGATGGCGGCGCTGACGAAGGTGGACACCAGGATGCCCAGGGCAATCTCCAGCACTCGCCAGACCGCGGCCATGAATGCCTGGTCGGGGTGCTGCAACACCGGCAGGCCGATCATCGCCGCGGTGTAGCCGGCCAGCACGAAGCCATACGCCTGGAAGGTGCGGTAGCGCATGGCGCCTGCCGAGCACAGGCCCACCCAGACGGCCAGGCTGGGCAGAAACAGTTCGGTGTTCTGCGGGAAGACGGCCATCAATGCGACCATCATCACAGAGCCGGCCAGGGTGCCCAGCACCCGGTAGAAGCTCTTGGCGAACACATGCCCGCTTTGCGGCTGCATGACGATGAACACCGTGATCATGGCGGTACGCGGCTGCGGCAACTCCAGGCGCATGGCCAGCCACAAGGTGATGAAGGCTGCAGCCAGCACCTTGAAGATGTACACCCAGGTGACCCCATCGGTCCGCATCCAGGCATGGAAACCGCGCCGCCATTGCAAGCTCTGCAACCAGCGCAGGGGTAAACCCCATGTGCTCATGGGCGTGCTCTCGGCTTGGCGTTGAGAATGGCGAGGGTTGCCGGCGTGGCTGGCGGCGCCTGGCGCTCTTGGTCCGGTACATCCGAGCCGGCTTGCAGACCGCCGCCCAGCGCCGTCACCAGGGCGGCGTGGGCGATCAGGCGCGCGGCCTGCACCTGCTGCTGAACCTGTTGCTGACGAAACAGCAGCGTTTGCGCGTTGAGCACGTTCAGGTAGTCGGTAAGGCCCCGCTGGTAGGCGACCATGGCGATGTCGTAGGTTTTCTGCGCGGCGGCGACCGACTCGGCCGCGAAGTGCGCCTGCGCCTGCATCGACTCGCGACGCACCAACTGATCGGAGATGTCCTTGAGCGCGCCGATCACCGTCTGGTTGTAGCGCGCCACGGCCACATCATAGTCGGCGGCGGCGGCCCCCAGTTGTGCGCGCAGACGCCCGCCATCGAAGATCGGCAGGGTGATGGCCGGGCCGACGGTGTAGTTGAACTTGCGCCCGGTGAGAAACGCCAGCGGGCCGCCGCCGGTGGCGACGAAACCCAGGCTGCCGACCAGGTCCACGTTGGGGAAGAAGCCGGCGTGGGCCATGTCGATCCCACGCGCCTGGGCAGCGACCTGCCAGCGGCTGGCGACCACATCGGGGCGCTGGCCGACCAGTTCGGCGGGTAGCCTGGAGGGCAGCGTCAGCGGTGTGGCAAGGGTCAGGCTGGGGCGCTGCAGCTGCGCGCCCTCCCCTGGCCCCTTGCCCGCCAGGGCGGCCAGCTGATGGGTGGCCAGGACGATAGCCTCGTCCAGGCTGTCGAGCTGGCGATGGGTTTCCGGCAGCGGCGCCTGGGCCTGGCTGACCTCCAGATGGGTGCCGATGCCCGCGTCCAGGCGACGCTGGGCCAGGTCCAGGATCTGCTCTTGCTGCGCCAGTTGAGCCTTGATGATGTCGCGCCGGGCGTAATGCAGGCTCAGCTCGATGTACACGCTCACTACCGTGTGCTGCAGCTCCAACTGTGCCTGTCTGGCCTCTGCTACCTGTCGATGGGCCTGGTCCACGGCCTGCTCGCTGGCATTGCGCTCGCGCCCCCAGAGATCGAGGGCGTAGCTCAAGCCAAGGGTTGCGTTGTTATCCCAGGTGGTGGCACCGGACAAGTCGCCAGGGCCATAGAAGGGGTCGTCAGGCCAGTTGTGCCGGTTGAGCGTCGCCTGACCGTTGCCTTGCAGGTGTTCGGCCGACTCGGCAAGGCCAGCCAGGGCACGCGCTTGACGCACCCTTGCTGCGGCGATGGCAAGGCTAGGGTTGGCGGCCAGCGCCATTGCTATCCAGTGATCGAGCTGGGGGTCGCGGTAGGCGCGCCACCATTGCTGGTCCGGCCAGTGGGCATCGGTGGCGGCCTGTTCGATGGCTGCACTGGGGCTCAGGGTGTTGGCTTGCAGCGTTTGGGTCTGCGGGGCAATGCCCCAGGTTCCGATACAGCCGCTCAAGGTGAGGGCAAGGGCACAGGCACTGAACGCTTGAAGCGTTCCGATGATGCAACGCGGCACAGCTGCGATATCCCGAGGAAGAGGTGGAGGGGCTGGGCAATTCTAGGGGGCGGCCACACTGGCGATAAGCGCTGATTCCTGCGAATCTTTGTTACTGAAACGGCGATAATCAGCCTTTGGTCGAAGGCAACTTTTCATCCTGGTTGCGCGACTTCGTGACACAATTTTGTCCTCTACATCGAGAGTGACCCATGGACACCCTGCAAAACATGCGTGCCTTCAGTTGCGTGGCCCAGCTCGGCAGCTTCACGGCCGCAGCGGGCCAGTTGGATACCACCACCGCGAACGTCTCGCGAGCCGTCTCCAACCTGGAAGCTCATCTGCAAACACGCCTGCTCAACCGCACCACGCGCCGCATCGCGCTGACCGAAGCCGGCAAGCGCTACCTGATGCGCTGCGAACAGATTCTGACCTACGTCGAAGAAGCCGAGGCCGAGGCCAGCGACGCCCATGCCCGCCCTGCCGGGCAGTTGAAGGTGCACTCGATGACCGGGGTGGGCCAGCATTTCGTGGTCGATGCCATTGCCCGCTACCGCGAATCGCACCCGGACGTGACCTTCGACCTGACCATGGCCAACCGTGTACCCGACCTGCTCGACGAAGGCTACGACGTGTCCATCGTGCTGGCCACCGAGCTGCCGGATTCAGGCTTCGTGTCGCAACGGCTGGGCATCACCTACAGCATCGTCTGCGCGTCGCCGGCCTATATCGCCCGTCATGGCGTGCCGCACAAACCGGCCGATCTGCTCAAGCATGCCTGCCTGCGCATGGTTAGCCCGGTGATACCGCTTGAAAAATGGCTGTTTGACGGCCCCGAAGGCCAGGAAATGGTCAACATCACCAGCTCGCCGTTCATGGTCAACACGGCCGATGCGATGCGCACAGCCATTCGCAGTGGCATGGGGGTGGGGGTATTGCCGATCTATTCGGCCATCGAAGGCTTGCGTAACGGCACCCTGGTGCGAATCCTGCCGCAATACCGGCTGCAGGAACTGAACCTGTATGCCATCTACCCGTCGCGCCAGTACCTGGACGCGAAGATCAAGACGTGGGTGGAGTACCTGCGTAACTCGCTGCCGGAAATCCTCGCGGCCCATGAAGCCGACTTGAAAGCGCACTGAGCCACCACCGGGCCAAGGGTTGCAGCCTGCTGCGCACAACCTGTAGCTTCAGGCTTTTGCCTTCAGGTGAACGATGAAAAAGACCGTCCTTGCCTTCAGCCGGATCACCCCGGCCATGGCCGAGCGCTTGCAGCACGATTTCACCGTGATCATGCCCGATCCCAAACGCGGTGACGTCAACGCGCAGTTCAACGAAGCCCTGCCGCATGCCCACGGCCTGATTGGCGTGGGCCGCAAGCTGGGGCGTACCCAGCTCGAAGGGGCCGGCAAGCTCGAAGTGGTGTCCAGCGTGTCGGTGGGCTACGACAACTACGATCTGGACTACTTCAACGAGCGCGGCATCGCCCTGACCAATACGCCGGACGTGCTCACTGAAAGTACGGCTGACCTGGGCTTTTCCTTGATCATGGGCTGCGCCAGGCGAACCGCGGAGCTCGACGCCTGGACCAAGGCCGGCCATTGGCAGGCCAGCGTGGGGCCTGCGCTTTTCGGCAGTGACGTGCATGGCAAGACCCTGGGCATCGTCGGCATGGGCAACATCGGCGCGGCCATCGCCCGGCGGGGTCGCCTTGGCTTCAACATGTCGGTCATCTACAGCGGCAACAGCCGCAAGACGGCCCTGGAGCAGGAATTGGGTGCGCAGATGCGTAGCCTCGAGCAACTGCTGGGCGAAGCCGATTTCGTCTGCATCGTGGTGCCGCTGTCCGATGCCACGCGCCAGTTGATCGGCGCCCGCGAATTGAAGCTGATGAAGCCCTCGGCGTTTTTGATCAACATCGCCCGCGGGCCAGTGGTGGACGAGGCGGCACTGATCCAGGCCCTGCAGGACGGCACGATCCGCGGTGCAGGCCTGGACGTGTATGAAAAGGAACCCCTGGCCGACTCCCCGCTGTTCAGCCTGCCCAATGCCCTGACCCTGCCCCACATTGGTTCGGCCACCGCCGAGACGCGTGAGGCCATGGCCAACCGCGCCATCGACAACCTGCGCGCGGCGCTGCTGGGCGAACGGCCCAGGGACCTGGTCAATCCTCAGGTGTGGAAAGGCTGAGCACGGGCGTAGCTGACACGGGCCGCAATCAATGCGGCCCTGTTTCATGAACAGGCCTAGGCAGGCCGAGGCACCTCGGGGCCGCGCGCAGCCTTGGGTTTGCGAAACACCAGCACATTGCCCGCCATCACCGCTACCAGGCCAAGCAAGGCGGTGGGCGTCCATTGATAGCCTTCGACGGCCGCCGACACGTTCAGGGCCACCAGCGGGAAAAGCACCGTGCAGTAGGCCGCACGCTCCGGCCCCATGCGCCCGACCAAGGTCAGGTATGCGGTGAACGCGATCACCGAGCCCGGCACCGCCAGGTACAGCAATGAGCCCACGTAGCGTGCGCTCCACTCCATCTCGAACGGAATCCCACCCACCAGGCAGGCAATTGCCAGCATGCCTGCCCCATAAGCCATGCCCCAGGCATTGGTGGTCATGGGCTTGAGCCCGGCCGCCTGCTGAACACTCGAAAGCATGTTGCCTGCCGAAAAACACAAGGTGCCAAGCAGCGCTAGACCAAGGCCGTACAGGGTTTGGCGGCTGGCTGCATGGTGCGACAGCTCCGGCCAGAACAGCAGGCCCAGGCCCAGCAATCCCAAGGCGCCACCGCCTAGTACATGCGGGGCCACCTGCCGGCCAAAAAACAGCCGGGCATTGATCGCGTTCCACAAGGTGGCGGTGGAGAACACCACGGCAATGAGGCCGCTGGCGATCCATTGGCTGGCGCTGAGAAAGCAGATGAAGTTGATGCAGAACAGGCATAGTCCCTGGGCCAGGCAGATCTGGTGGCCGCGCCGACCCATGGGCTGCAGGCGCCGGGTGAGCAACAGCATGGCAAACAGGATCAGTGCTGCCAAGGCAAAGCGATAGACGATGGATACGGGGATGGCGACCCCACCCAGCTGGAATTTCAGGGCAATCCAAGTCGTACCCCAGATCAGCACGGTGAGCAGGTAGAGCGACAGGTTCATGGTGTGTTTCCTTTGGGCCTTCCGCAGGTGTCCCGGCCAAGGCAGGCATGCCTGGAGTAACGGGCACCGCCAGTGTTTCGCCAGGTAGCCCTGCCCTGCTTGCATAAACTTGCGCTTTTGCGCATCAAGGCGCTGTCACCTGCCCTTGGCCGCAGTAGCATGTGCAGCAGAGGTAGGCCCCGATGACGCCATTCACGCAGCTGCAAGTGTTCAATGTCATGCATGCATCCCCCAACGCCCGGCTGGAGCTCAGCGCGCACCTGGGCGATGGGCTGGCGGCTGCGCTGTGGCGCAACCGCGACGATGCCCGCGACTACCAGGCACCCAGCCACCACACCCTGTCCTGCTACCTGGCTGACGGTACCGGCACCTTTCGGCGCCAACGCCCGGCCGACAAGGGTGCTCCGGACAAGCTGTGCGTATTGCCGGCCGAGCACGAATCGAACTGGGTGATCAACGGGGCCATCCGCATGGCCCACCTGTATGTGAGCCCGGCGCTGTTCGCGCTGGGGTGCGTACGCCTGCTCGACCGGGAGCCGCGGGCGCTGCAACTGCAGGAGGCGACCTTCATGGACGACCCCAGGCAGGCCCTGCGCTTTCGCCAGCTGTCAGGCCTTGACTGGAACGAGCCGGCCGAACGTTTGCTGGCCAGCAGCCTGGCCCACGAGATCGTCGACCATGCCTTGCTCAGTCAAGTGGGCCTGCGCCAGGGGCTGCGCCTGAAGGGCGGGCTAGCGCCCAGCCAGCGCCGGCAGTTGATCGACTACATCGAAGCACACCTGGAGCACGCCCTTACCCTGGGCGAGCTGGCCGTGCGCTGCAACCTGTCCGAGTATCATTTCGCACGCATGTTTCGCGTGAGCTTCGGCTTGCCCCCCCACCAATACCTGCTGGCCCGGCGCCTGCACCGGGCATGCCTGCTGCTGCGGCTGGGCCATGCGCCCTTGGGCGAGGTGGCCCTGGCCTGCGGGTTCGCCAGTGCCAGCCATTTCAGCAATCGCTTTCGCCAGGTGCTGGCGGCCACGCCTGGGGAGTATCGTCAGGCCCTGGGCCGCAGGGCTGGTCGCTAGAATTCGAAGGTACCCGATACGCTCACCTGCCGCGCATCGCCCACCGCCACGAAGTACTGGTTCACCGACGAGCTGTAGTACACCTTGTCGAACAGGTTCTTGACGTTCAGTTGCAGGCGAACGGTGTGCGCGTCCAGCTGGGTCTCGTAGCTGGCGAAGGCGTCGGCCACCGTGTAGGACGGCAGGTCGAAGGTGTTGGTGGCATTGCCGGTACGCTCGCCCACATAACGCGCCCCGGCACCGGCGCGCAGGCTGTCGCCACCGAACAGGCTGCCGAAATCGTAGACGGCGGACAACGAAGCGCCGTGCCGCGCCACGTTCTGCAGGCGGTTGCCCTTGAGGGCCGGGTCCTGGGTGACCTTGGCATCGGTGAAGGCGTAGCTGCCGATCAGGCTCCAGCGCTCGCTCAACTGGCCGGTCAGGTCCAGCTCGACGCCCCGGGAGTTCACTTCACCGGCATTGCTGTAGACCGTCTCGCGGGTGCTCGAATCGAAGTTGGACACCAGAACGTTGCGCTTGGTGATGTCGAACAAGGCCAAGGTGCCGGTGATGCGCCCTGGTACGTCGAGCTTGGCCCCAAGCTCCCACGACTTGCTCTCTTCCGGGGCGATGGCGCCGTCGAGCACCACGTTGCCGGCCAGTGGTGCGATGGTCGAGTTGGGCTTGAACGATTCGCTGTAGCTGCCGTAGAACGAGAGCTGTTCATCGACCTTGTACACCACCCCCGCATGGGGGACCCAGGTTTGCCCACTGATGTCGGTGTTGGCCTTGAACGGGCGCCCGCGACCGGCGTACTGGTCATATTGCTGGAAGCGCCCACCGGCCACCAGGATCCAGTGATCGTCCAGGTGCAGCGCATCCTGCATGAACAAGGCGTCGGTGCGCAGCTCGTCGGTCTGGTCACTGTCGGAGGCGCGCACTGTGCTGCCCTCCACTTCGCGCCCATACACAGGGCTCAGGTAGCTGAAGGGGGTGCGCGGCGTCTGGCGGATCAGGTCGGCGCGGTACACCTTGCGGTCTTCATGGTCCAGGCCCACCAGCAGATCATGCTGCAGGCCTGCCAACTGGACTGTGCCGGCCAGGCTCGCCGTGACGAACTGGTCTCGGCTCATGGCACCGCGCGTGCCATCGATGCTGCGCGTCAGTGTGCCGGTGCGCGGGTTGACCCCGGTCACGCGCACCTGGCTGGCGTCATAGGTTTCCCGGTTGAAGCTGTAGCCCAGGTGCAGCTTCCAGTCGTCGGCAAGCTGATGGTCCAGTTGCAGGCTGTAGAGGTCGGAGCGGCCCTGCATGTCGTTGAACGGCTCATCCAGGCGCCGCGTGGCCGGGATGTTGAGCGGATGGCCGTCGTTGCCGAAGGCCGTGCCGCGGTCGAACGGGTAAAGAAATTCACGGTGCTCGTAGGCCACCACTACTTGGGTATCCTCGCCCAGCCAGGCCAGCGAGGGGGCCAGCAGTGTCTCGCGGCGCACGCCGTAGTTGCGCCAGTAGTCTTCGTCCGTGTGGTCGGCAATCAGGCGGTAGGCCAAGTTGCTGTCGCCCAGCGCACCGGTGCTGTCGAACCCACCACCGCTGCCGTTCTTGCCATCGCCGTAGGTCGAGCCGCGTGCAGTCAGTGCGTTGTAGGACTGCAGCTGGGGCCGCTTGCTGACCACGTTGATCACCCCGCCTGGATCCTGGATGCCGTACAACAGCGAAGCCGGCCCCTTGAGCACCTCGACCCGCTCGGTGCTGGCGCTGAGGCTGCGGCCCTGCACCAAGGGCATGCCATCGCGCATGATCGAACCGTCGCGGTTGTCGCCAAAGCCTCGCTTCATGACGGTGTCGGAGGTACCGCCGAAATTGTTGCCTTGGGTAATGCCGCTGACATTGGCCAGGGCATCGTCCAGGTTGCGCGGCGCCTGGTCGCGCAGTACTTGGGCGGGCACCACGTTGATCGCCTGGGGGATGTCCTGGGTGGGGCCCTGGCCGCGCATGATCGAGGTGGTGGTCGGCGGCTGATAGCTCAAGCTGTCGAGCTGCGAAGTCACGGTGGTGGCCTGCAGGTTCAAGGCACCGGCGGTGTCCAGTGCCTGCAGGGTGAAGGTATGGGCATCGAGCCGTTGCCAGGTCAGCCCGGCATTACCCAACAAGCGCTGCAACGCCTGCTCGGCGCTCAAGGCCCCGTGCAACGCAGGCGCCTGCACGGCAGGTAGCGTCAGGGTATGGACCACGCTCTGCCCGGTGACGCGGCTGAAGGCGGCGAGGGCCTGGAGCAGTGGCTGGGCAGGTTGGTCGAAGGTATAAGCTTGCGCGCGTTGCGCTGCAGTCGCCGCCTGGGTGTAGATGAGCGGCGGGAGTACTGCAAGACCGAGCCAAAGGGGAACGCAACGCAAAGTAGACTTCATGGACGCTGACCTGAGAGAAGGTATTGAGTGCGAATGAATCGCACTTTCACGCACTACACGGTTATGGCGTGCTGTTACCTCACCTGCGGTAGGAAGTTTTTTTGGAGGGCATGAAATAGGGTGGTCAACGACCAGCAATCAACGGATAACCGTGAACCGACCAAGCACTGTCTGACGCGAAAAGCCGAGCACTGCGCCCAGTGAGTCCAGCGCCTGCAAGGGTTCGGCAATGGGGAAGCTGCCACTGACTTCACGCCGCCCCAATGCCTCGTTCAGCAGCACGATGTGGCCGGGGTAATAGCGACCCAGATCCTCAACCACCTGGGCCAGGGGCGCCTGGGAATAGGTCAGCCAACCCTCGCGCCATGCCAGGTGCTGCTCGCTGTCGACCGACAACGTATGGCTGACCTGCCCCGCGCCGTAGCTCACCTGCTGATTGGCAATCAACTCACGTGCCACGGCCCCCTTGGACGGGCTGACCGCCACGCGACCGGCGCGGACGGTGACCTGGGTGGCGGCGCCCTGCTCGCGCACTTCGAACTCGGTGCCCAGCACTCGCACCTGCCCATCGGCGGCCTGCACCACAAAGGGCTCGCCGGTGTGGGTGACCTTGAAGAACGCAGCGCCGTGCAGCAACCGCACGCGGCGCTGGCCGTTTTCGAATTGCACGGCAATCGAACTGTGGGCGTCCAGCGTGACCGCCGAGTGGTCTGGCAAGGTCACTTCGCGCCGGTCGGCCGACGTGCTGTAGTCGGCACGCAGGTCCAGCAGCCAATGACCGGGCTGCCACCCACCGAGCATGCCGATGGCCATGATCAGGCAAGCGGCCATGGCCAACGCCCCTGCACGCCAACGTCCGGGGCGCCTGACAGCGGGCGGGCTCATCCGGTCGAGGTAATGTTGCAGGGCCAGCCGGTCTTCATCGGCCAGGGTCGCCGCAGCGGGGGCGCTGTAGTTCCACAGCGCCTGCGCCTGCTCGTACGCAACCGGATGCCGCGGGTCGGCCAGCAGCCAACGCCTGAACGCCGCACTGCGGGCTTGCTCGGGCTGCCCGTTGATGCGTACAAGCCACTGCAGGGCGGCATCGGATTGTGCCTGAGTGACAGCAAGTAACGTGGTGGTCACGGCGTGCCCCGTGGTCGTCGTGGAATGGGCGCGGCCTGGGCGACACTGGCCTTGCACGCTTGCAGGGCACGCATCATATGTTTTTCCACAGCGCTTTGGGACAGTTGCATGGCGCGTGCTATTTCGCTGTACGTGCAGCCGTGGACACGGTTGAGCAGAAAGATTTGCCGGGTACGCTCGGGCAACGCACGCAAGGCGTTTTCGATGCGTTGCAGATCGTCGTCCACCTCCAGGGTCTGCTCCAGCGTCTGGCTCACAAGGTGCACGCTGCCCTGTGAAACATCGGCCAAAGCACGCTGGCGGCTGCTCTCGCTGCGCAGGTGATCGATGGCCAGGTTGCCGGCGCAGCGCATCAAGTAGGTGTCCAGGGCTTCGACCTTCACTTGCGCACGCCCCCAGAAGCGCAGGAACAGCTCCTGGACCAAGTCGGACGCGGTGGCTCGGCAACCTACCCGGCGACTGACCAGCGCCTCCATGCGCGCGCGCTGGGCCATGAACACTTGGATAAAGCGGGCACGAGCGCTCGATTCACCCTCTGAGCCGTCGTTCTGCGTCGTGGGGCTCATGGCATCATCCGGCTAACAGGACCAACAACGGCCCCAGCAATGCACTGACGGCGGCCATGCCGACCAGCAAGCGAGGCAGGTACGCCAGCCCGAACACCCACAAGGTCACACCTGCCATCGCAACGGCCGTCCACTCCACAAGACCGTGAGCCCAGCCCCGCGCCTGCACGCCAAGGGCCAATGAGACCAGCAGCATGAGCCAGCCGGTCGCTCGTAACAGCCGCGGTTGTCCTGGGACCGGCGTGAGGCCCAAAAGCGCTTCGAAGTGCTTGGGCATGGCCAGACACAAGGCGGCGAAACCCGCGAAGGCGATCAGGGCGATACCGAGCATCACTGGGCCTGCGCCGTTTCATGGCCAACCTGGCTGGCGCGTGAACGGGAAGGCTTGGCCAAGGCCAGCGCAGGGCGCAGCTTCCTGCTTGCCAGCCAGGCCAGGAACAGGCCGCAGCCCAATGCGGTGAGATCGAACCCAGCCATGCTCCAATCGCCATCGATGATGGCGTGGTTGAGCCCGTGCGCGGTCGTCAGCGCATTGAGCAGTGGCAACAGCGTGAAGGCCAGCGCCCCGAGCGCCAGCTGCTCGCCCCAGGCCCGGCGACCGCTACGCGCCATCGCGTGCACAAGCGCCAGGCCCCATGCCATGAAGAACGCATTGACCTCCCAGTCGGCACGGGTTTCAAGCACCGCCGGCAGCAGCCGGTTAGCCCAGAAAAAGCTGGCCACTGCCAACAGCAGCCCGCTCATGCTGACGATGTTGAGCACCTCCACCAGACGCAGCTCACGCGGAACGCGCGGGGCCTTGGCATGCTTGAGCTGGCGCTTGTCCAACCACATCACCAGGCCGGTCCCGATCACGGCAGTGCCTGCCAGCCCGAAGCAGAAATACAGCCACCGCAGCCAAGGGCCGGCAAAATTGCCCATGTGCAACCCGGCGAAACTGAATGCCGCCAGCATGGCGCCACTTTCGGGCTTGCCTTGTTCGAGCAGCGCGCCTGAGGCGCCGTCGAAGGTCCAGTTGGCACTGCGCCGATAGGCAACGTGGTCGGCGGCAGACTGGGTGAAGGTGACCCGGGCGTTGCTGTCGCCCGGGTTCTCGACCCGAATGTTGCCCACCCGCGCCCCCGGTTGCAGCGCCTGGACCTGGGCATAGAGCGCCGGCAGTGGGGCAAGCGGCGCGGCGACCTGGGCTGCCTTGGGCGCCTCCCCTGCCCCAAACAAATCATTGAAGTACTTCGAGGTGTCATCACCGTAATGCGCCATCAGCCCTGCGGGCATGACCAGGTACATGAACAGCACCAGGCTGCTGTAGCTGATCATCAGGTGAAACGGCAGCACCAGCACGCCGATGGCGTTGTGGCCGTCCAGCCAGGAGCGCTGGCCCTTGCCAGGGCGGAAGGTGAAGAACTCCTTGAACAGTTTCTTGTGGGTGATGATGCCGGTGACCAGGCCGAGCAGCATGATCAGAGCGCAGAATGTCGACAGCCAGCGGCCATACGGATAAGGCATCTGCAGCTGGAAGTGGAACCGGTAGAAGAACTCCCCGCCGCGGCTGTCGCGCGCCGTGACGGGCTCGCCCGTCTTGGCATCGAGGGTCTGGGTGACGAAGCCGCGAGGCCCTCCGCTCGCATCCCGGTACCCGACCTTCACCCCTGCTTCACGCTCATTGGGCAGGCGGATGAACCAGCTTTGCGAAGCGGGCGCCTGACCTTGCAGATAGCGCTGCGCCGCGCCCAGCGCGGCTTGCGGGTTGGGTGCGTAGTGGCCTATCTCAGGCTGCATCCAGTGGGTGATTTCTTCCTTGAAATACGACAGGGTGCCGGTGAGGAAGATGGCAAAGAGCAACCAGCCGAACAGCAGGCCCGTCCAGGTATGCAGCCAGGCCATCGCCTGGCGAAAGCCGTCTTTCATGACAATTTCATCCAATGGACCAGCGCGCCGAGCAGCCCGAGCACCAGGCTCGGTATCAACACACCCAGCCACGCCCGCCAGGCGTCACGGCAGGCAAAGCAACCGATGAAGGCCAACACGTAGAACACGAACGACAGCATCAGGCCGATCAGCGTGGCGTCGACCGGCGCTATGGGCAGCGACACAGCCACGCAGAAACTGGCCGTAGACGCCAACAGATAACCGCCAAGCAACGCCGCCAGGCTGCGTGAAGCCACGGCCAGGCGATAGCTGGGCGTAAGGCTGGCGGGTTTACGGGTCATGGCCAAGTCCGGAAATGTTGAAGCCAGCAATAATAATGATATGGATTCTCATATGCAAAGCCTGGCCGACAGCATGCTGGGCAAAAGTGAGCAATCGGCTTTGCTACAAGACATTTATTTTCACGAGGGGGTTGAATTCGCTATTGGCTTGCCTGACCTTAGAGTCAAGAGGCGCAGAAATTCCAAGGGTCTCAAGGACCTGGTGTCTCCATGCGAGCAAGCTGAATAAGGATTGAATCATGCAAATCCAGGTCAACAGCAGCAACCACATCGATGGTAATGCCCGGCTCGACGAGTGGGTCCGCAACACGGTGCAAGACACGCTGGAGCGCTACGAGGAAGACCTCACCCGTATCGAGGTGCACCTGCGCGATGAAAACGGCGGCAAACCCGGACCACAGGACAAGCGCTGCCAGATGGAGGCTCGCCCAAAAGGCCATCAGCCGATCTCGGTGACCCACACGGCCAACTCGCTTGACCAGGCGGTGGAAGGCGCGGCCACCAAGCTGACCCATGCGCTGGAGCACCTGTACGGCAAGTTGCGTAGCAAGCGTGGCGTGCTGGAGCTGAGCGACCCGGAGGCTTGATCGCCTGACCGGAACGGGGCCGCGCAGCGGCCCTTGCCTTATCCAAGCGCAAGGGCTCAGCCTTGCACCACTGCCGCCGTGCCGCGACCGATAAACGGTTGGAACCCGGTCCCACCCCCACCAGTCAATTTCTGCATCATCACGTTGCAGAAGCGCCATCATGACCAACCCATTCGATCAGATCAGTGCAGCGTTCAGCCCCCAGTACCGGGTAAATCTGAGCATCGAGGCGCTCGACGGGAGCATCATGCTCACCTTGTCTGACGAGGCGGGCATCGCCGCCAAACGCTTGATCAGCCAGGCGCAACGCAATGACCCTGCCCGCCTGCAACGGGTCATCGACAGCATCCGCCTGGGCCTGGCGATAGACCGCAGCCAGAACCCCATGCAAGTACTCGCCGCCCTTACGCGCCCCAGTGGTGATCAAGCACGCAACGTCGTGGCCAACTGAGGGTCACTTACCCTCTTCCACATCCTTGCCGCTGGCGTCCAAGGCCTTGGTCGACGGATAGCGATACGACGCGTAGCGCACCACAAGAATGGCGAATGCCAGCAGCAGGATACCTCCGCACACGTACAGCAGCCCCACATCGGGCGCCTTGTGGTGCGACACGTCGCCAATCAACAGGCGGGTGAGCGCGGTGATGGCCACGTACAGCAGAAAGCGGATGGGCATGTGGTTGGTCTTGAAGTAGATGCCCACCATGGCGCCCAACTCCAGGTAGATGAACAGCAGCAGGATGTCGTCCACGCTGATCCCACCTTTGCCGAGCATGTCCAGAAACGTCACCACAGCGGCATAGGCCGTTATCGCACCGATGCCGAACAAAGCCAGGTAATGAAAGCCTTCGACGCACAGGTTGCCCAGCGAATCGGCTGAGCCGTGCAGGCCTTTGCGCAGTTTTTCTGCCCATTTGATGTTCATGATCGATGACTCCCCGAAGCTCTCTGAAAAATGATCCGCTGCCTGTATGACGCTTGTGCCATGCAGTTAAAGGGCCAGGCACAGGGGCTTGGAAGGTGGTCGAGCGATGCAGGACACGCACACCCCCTGGGAAATTCAGGGTTGCGCGATTCAGGGAATGCCATTACTGTATATCGATACAGTAAATCGTTAACAGCAAAAAGGCATAGAGGTGATGAATGGCCGTCGAAGTGGTGTATCGCAGCAGCCGCGACCCGGAGCGCTTGTTCATGGATAAGGCCGAAGCAGACCGTCACGACAAGATGCTCGAACTGGCTGAGCGCCTGGCAGAAGTCCTGCACAAGGCTGTGCCATCGTTGAGCGAACAGCAGGTAGAAGAAGCCGGTATCTACATGGCCAAGAACCGCGATGTGTTCGCCAGGGCGTTCAAGAGCCAGCCCGACGCGCTGGGTGAACTGCTCGAGGGCGATGCTGCTCAATAGCGATCGCTGGGCCTTTGAGCGACGAGGCCTGAGGGCGTTGTATTCAGTCGTACAACAAACGTTCCGCCAGCGCCTGCGCCACACGTGCAGGCGAACGCTTTTCAGCCTGGGCATGGCCGAACACTTCGGTCAGGCGGGTGGGTATACGGGCAATGTGGGCGGTGATCGCCTCCGCTTTTTCGCCCCTATGGGCCAGCGCTGAGTAGATCAGGGCACCCGCGTTGATCACGTAATCAGGTGCATACAGAATCCCCCGCCCTTCCAACTGGTCGGCAACGTGCAACGATGCCAGTTGGTTGTTTGCAGCACCCGCCACTGCCGCGCACCTCAACTGCATCACGCTTTGCCCATTCAATCCCGGGCCTATGCCGCAGGGGGCGAAGATGTCGCACGGTGTACTGGGGAGCGCATCGTGGGCAATCGGTTGTGCGTCGAACTGCTCTACTGCAAGTCGCACTCGGCCAGGCTCCAGGTCGCTGACCAGCAGGTCTGCACCTGCTGCGTGCAGGTGTTCGGCCAGCGCGTACCCTACACTTCCCAACCCCTGGATGGCGACACGCAGTCCTTCCAGGTTGTGGCTGCCCAGCCGCGCATGGGCGGTGGCGCGCAGGCCCGCGAATACCCCCATCGCCGCATGTGGAGCAGGGTCACCCAGCGCTGTCGTGCTGACAACATGGGGGGTGCCTTGCGCCAAGCAATCCATGTCCAGTGTCGAGGTGCCGCTGTCCAGGGCGATGAGTAGCCGCCCTTGCAAGCTATCGATACAGCGGCCGAATGCTTCGAACAAGGCAGCGCGGTCGTTCACCTGCGGGCTGCGCAGCATGACCGCCATGCCGCCCCCGAAAGGCAGGCCCGCCATTGCCGCCTTGTAGCTCATGCCCTGGGCCAGGGTGACTGCGTCGTTGATCGCACTCTCATGATCGGTGTAGGCAAGGTAGCGACAACCGCCCATGGCCGGCCCGAACCGCTCGCTGTGAATGACCACGACGGCCTCAAGGCCTGTCTGCGGATCGTTGAACACATGCAGTGACTGAGTACGGGTGCATTGCATCAGTGCGAACATGGCCTAGCTCCCCATGAGGTGCAGCATCCAGTATAGGCACCTGAAACGGGCGGGCCGGGCTACCGGACAACTGGACGAAACCGCTCTGGCCGGCTATTACTCAAGGGTGAGTGGAGAAGCCCATGAAGCCACGTCAAGCCTGCCTGGCCTGCCTTGAAAACACGCCTGCCGCCCTGCTGCAAGCTGCGCTGTGGATCGCCGCCGAACATGACCCAAGCGTCGATCCTGATGCCTGCCAGGCCGTGTTCCAGAACATGCAGCACACCATCAGCATTCACCTGCCCATGATTGGCGTCACTGAACTTGCCCAGCCGCTCTTGCGCCAGCTCAACGCGTTGGGTTTCCAACAGGATGAATACCTGCCGCTGCGTCCTCACGCTGCCTTGATGAACCATGTGCTGACAAGGCGACGCGGCCAACCGCTGGCCTTGGCCATCCTGGCACTGGAGTTTGCGCAGCGACTGTCCATTCCACTCGAAGGCGTCGCCTTCCCTGGGCATTTCCTGTTGCGCGTGCCGGGTGCCGACCATTTGCTCGACCCCTGCGGCGGTCGGCGTCTTTACCCCAATGATTGCCGGGAGCTGCTGGTCCGCCAGTACGGTCCGGGCACCGCCTTGAGCGCCGAGCACTTGCGCCCGGCCAGCGCCATGCAGATGCTGCAACGGCTGTCACGCAACCTGCGCCAGTTGCACACCAGCAATGATGCCCCACTCGCGGCGCTGATCGACGCCGAGCGCGTCATGCAACTGGGGCCTGCCCAGGTCGGCGACTACCTGGCCCGGGCAAGCCTGTACAGGCAGCTTGATTGCCCACACGCCGAGCGCTTCGACCTGGAACATGCATTACTGCTGACGGAAGACCCTGTGCAGCGGCTGGTATTGAGCGAGCGGCTGGAGCAGTTGCCCGCGACAAGCCGCTCCCTTCATTGATCGCGCAATCTAACGCTGCACACTACGGCGTATCGGGTTGACACGAAGGATGAGCCTGTATGAACGCCGGATGCTGCTGCGCCAACGCCGCCACCCTGCAAATGCGCGGGTAACGCCCAAGGTCGACCCCGAATCGCTCGGCGGCATAGAGCTGCGGTATCAGGTAGACATCCGCCAGGCCAGGCGCATCGCCCAGGCAGTAGCCACCCTCGCCGATCACCTGTTCGACAGCCCCCAACCCCTGGCTTATCCAATGGCCGATCCATTGGTTGATCTGCACTTCATCCTGGCCCGCTTCACGCAGGCGGTTGAGCACGCTGACGTTGTGCAGGGGGTGGATGTCGCAGCCGATGATCGCCGCCACCCCACGCGCCTTGGCGCGCTGCGCCGCCCCTGCCGGTAGCAGCGCGGGCAGCGGATAGGCCTCTTCCAGGTACTCGATGATCGCTGGAGATTGCACGAGCAGCTCGCCACCGTCTGTACGCAGGGTGGGCACCCGGCCCTGGGCATTGATACCCAGGTAACCGGCTTGCCGATGCTCGCCTTGCAGCAGATTGACGGGGAGTGCCCTGAAGCTCAGCCCTTTGAGGGCCAAGGCAATCCGCACTCGGTAGGACGAGGTGGAACGGTAATAGGTATACAGCTCCATGCCTGCGTCTCCTCAGTTGGCCGCAATGACCCGACCACGGCACTCGCCGAACCCGATGCTCACCTCACCGTCGCACACACCCCGTGCCCGCAGGATGATTTCGTCGCCGTCCTCCAGAAACTTGCGCACTTCGCCATTGGGCAGCTCGACCGGGTGCTTACCGCCCTCGGTGATTTCCAGCAAGCTGCCATAGGACCCTGGGGTGGCACCTGACAGGGTGCCGGAGCCAAACAGGTCGCCGGGTTGCAACTGGCAACCGTTGACACTGTGGTGCGCCACCAACTGGGCCACCGTCCAGTACATGCTGCGGGTGTTGCTCAGGGCCAGGCGGTGCGGCGCACTCCCCTCCTCGCGCATGCGCTCGGTGAGCAGCAACACTTCCAGTTCGATGTCGAATGCACCCGCTGCCTGATCCCGCTTGTCGAGCAGATAGGACAGCGGCTGGGGGTCACCTTGAGGCCTTGGCGGCTGAGCGCAGCGCAAGGGCGCCAGCGCCTCGGCCGTGACGACCCAGGGCGAAATCGTGGTCACGAAGCTTTTGGACAGGAACGGGCCCAGCGGCTGGTACTCCCACGCCTGGATGTCCCGCGCCGACCAGTCGTTGAGCAGGCACAAGCCCGCGATGTGCTCGGCGGCATCGCCGATGGGGATGGCCTGGCCGATGGCGTTGCCCTGCCCGATCCAGATGCCCAGCTCCAGCTCATAGTCCAGCCGCGCACAGGGGCCGAAGCTTGGTTCGCTCTGGCCGGCAGGCAATGTCTGGCCCTTGGGCCGGCGAACATCCGTCCCGGAGGGGCGAATGGTCGATGCGCGGCCGTGATAGCCGATGGGCACGTACTTGTAGTTGGGGAGCAAGGGGTTGTCGGGGCGGAACAACTTGCCAATGTTGCGGGCATGCTCGATGCCCACGTAGAAGTCGGTGTAATCGCCGATCTGGGCCGGCACATGCAACTGGCAGGTGCTGGCGGGATACAGCGCCCCCTCCAGCATTGCCTGGTGCTCGGACTGCTCACCGAGCAACTCGAGCAGCCGCTCCCGCAGCGCCACGCGCGCACCGCGCCCGCGTGCGAAAAACGCGTTCAAGGTGCCGCCCTGGGTGGCGAGTACCGCCGCCTTGGCCTGGCCTTCGAACAAACCCATGGCCAGCACCGCCTCGAGGTCGAGGATGGCATCGCCGATGGCCACACCACAGCGTTTGGCTTCGCTGCCACGACTGAAGATACCCAAGGGCAGGTTCTGCAGCGGGAAGTCACTGTGCCCATTGGCGTGGCTCACCCAGCTGCGGGCAATGGCGGGTTGGTTCATGGGTTATCTCCGGTTCGGGTTGAAGGTGCTGGGCAAGGTGGCCCAGCAGCTGTCGTAGTCGGCCTGCAACTGCGGGCAGGACATGGCGTACTGGCTCGGGCGCAGCACCTGGCTGGTCTCGAACATGAACGCCATGGTGTTCTCGATCTTGTGCGGGGCAAGCTCTGCCGCGATGGCCCTGTCACAGGTCTCGGCATCCGGGCCATGGGCACTCATCACGCTGTGCAGGGAGGCGCCACCGGGCACGAAGCCTTCGGCCTTGGCATCGTAGGCACCGTCGATCAGCCCCATGAACTCGTTCATCAGGTTGCGGTGGAACCATGGAGGACGGAAGGTGTTCTCGGCCACCATCCAGCGCGGGGGGAAGATCACGAAGTCCATGTTGGCAAGGCCATGCACGCTGGTCGGTGAGGTGAGCACGGTGAAAATCGAGGGGTCCGGGTGGTCGAAGCTGACTGTGCCCAAGGTATTGAAGCGACGCAGGTCGTATTTGTAAGGCACGTTGCTACCGTGCCAGGCCACCACGTCCAATGGGGAATGCTGGAGCTCGCACGCCCAGTGCTCTCCCAGAAACTTCTGTACCAGCTGCACCGGCCCAGTGGTGTGTTCATAAGCGGCCACCGGCGTTTCGAAATCGCGGGGGTTGGCCAGCCCATTGCTGCCAATAGGCCCCAGGTCCGGCAGGCGCAGGGGCGCGCCGTGGTTTTCAGCCAGGTAGCCACGGGCATGGCCATCGAGCAGTTCGACACGAAACTTCATGCCGCGGGGAATCACTGCAATTTCAAGCGGGCCCACCTGCATCACACCCAGCTCGGTGGCAAGGCGCAGCCGACCTTGCTCAGGCACCAGCAACAGCTCGCCATCGGCGTTGAAGAACACGCGCTCCATGGAGCGGTTGGCGCTGTAGATGTAGATGCTCACACCGCCAGGCGCGTTGGCAGGGCCATTGGCCGCCATGGGCAGCCAACCCTCGATGAAGTCGGTTGGCGCTTGCGGGATGGGCTGCGGGTTCCAGCGCAGGCGGTTGGGCGTGATCGTGCCCCCCGCCTCGTTCAGGGGCTGGCGCGCCAGGCGCTCGAAACGCGGATGGGCGGCTGACGGCCGGATGCGGTACATCCAGGTGCGGCGCAGCTCATGACGGGCCATGGTGAACGCCGTGCCGGAGAGCAGTTCGGCATAGAGCCCATAGGGGGGTTTCTGTGGCGAGTTCTGCCCGACCGGCAAGGCGCCTGGCAACGCTTCGCTGGTGAATTCGTTGCCGAAACCGCTGAGGTAGTGAAGGTCAGGTGCAGGGTCGCGATTCATCGATGCCTCCGGGCCGGGGCGGCCTGTGGGAGCAGTTGCTGCTGCCCGAGGGAACGGCGGCGCATCTGCATTGTTTTTATCGTAATCAGATTACGAATAACGTAATTTGCTCTGCGCCAGGCGTCAAGCTATAAAGGCGCGACTCGATGACTCGCGGATGACCCTACCGATGGCCAAAGCCAGCTCCCCTACCGACAACGGCAAGCAGAAGGTCCGCTCAGCCGAGGTAGGCACCGACATCCTCAAGGCATTGGCCGAACTCTCACCCTCCACGTCACTGTCCAGGCTTGCAGAGCATGTCCAGATGCCGGCGAGCAAGGTGCATCGTTACCTGCAAGCTCTGATTGCCAGCGGGTTCGCCGAACAGAATGCGGCTACCAATCATTACGGCCTGGGGCGCGAAGCCTTGCGCGTGGGCATGGCCGCGCTGGGCAGCATCGATGTGCTGAAAGTCGCCGCGCTGCCGCTCTCCCAGCTGCGTGATGAACTGAACGAGAGTTGCTTTATTGCGGTGTGGGGCAATCAGGGGGCGACCGTGGTAAGCATCGAACCGGCCGTACGCGCCGTCACCGTGGTGACGCAGATTGGCTCGGTATTGCCGCTGCTGACCTCGTCCACCGGGCTGGTGTTCGCGGCCCATTTGCCTGAGCGGGAAACCGTGGACTTGATGGCGCGCGAGCTGACCCAGCTCAAGCAAGGGCCTGGGGATTATCAGACGGTGCTGGCAGGTATACGTGAACGCGGTCTGCACCATATCCACGGGCTGCTGATGCCGGGTGTGGATGCGCTGTCGGCGCCGATCTTCAACGCCATGGGGCAGATCGCTGCGGTGATGACGGTGGTGGGGCCCACGTCGATGTTTCATGCCGATGAACAAGGCCCTGCGGCACAGCGGCTTTTGGCTGCTACGCGCGAGGCAAGCTGGCGCATGGGGTACTGCCCAGCCTCTTGAGCACCGCAGACTGTTGCCTGGTATGTAACGGTGAATGTCGCCGTATGCGGTTTTTCCAGTCGATTCAATTGCTTATTATCGGATCACTGGCTGGCACCGAGGGCTCTCCCCCCGCTCACGGTGCCAGCCGGGTGTATCGACGTAGATTTTGAAGCTCCTTGATCTGACGTCTCGATTGACCGCTGCGAAAGGCAGCGGTTTTTTTTGCCTGCCGTTTGGTCCTCAGGAGCCCGGTTGCCATGTCATCGGGTCAAAACCTGGCCACTTTGAGCGAGCCGAACCCTTGGGCGGGTTCCCTGAACGCCAGGTAATGACGCAACACCTGTTGCGGCGCCTCGGTATGCGGATGGTGGCCAATACCCTGCAACAGCACGACATCGGCGGTCGGAACGTGTCGACGGTAGTGCTCGACCATGTGCGCGCCATAAAGGGGATCGACTGCGCCGGCGATCAAACGCAACGGCACCGCCCCCTGCAGCGCCTGCGTCCAGCGATCACGGTGCTGCAAGCGTTCAGGCACGTAGCCGGCAAGCCTGTGCAGCACGCGCGTGCCGCGATTGGCAGCCAGCATGCTCCAGAAGTCGTCGAGCACGCTTTCGCTCGGGTGGGTACATGGCCCATAGACACGGGTCAGGTGACGCACCAGGTCATCGCGGCTGAACGAGCGCGCCACCAGCCAGCCCAGGCGACTTAGCAGCAGCTTCTGCAGTAACAGCATGCGACAACCTTCAGGAAACAGGCCGCTGTTGAGAAAGACGCAGCTGGCGATATTGGCGCGCTGCTCATGATGCCGAGCCAGCAGCTCCTGGGCCACGCTACCTCCGTAATCATGAGCCAGCACATCCACCGGCTGGTCGATCTGCAGGTGAGCCAGCAAGGCCTGCTGCAAGTCGGCCTGCTCCATCAGGCTATAGGCGTGATCAACTGGCTTGGCCGAATCGCCGAACCCCAGCATGTCGCAGGCCACCACCCGATAGCGCTGGGCCAGAGGGCCCCACAAGTAATGCCAGTCCCAGCTGCCTGTAGGAAAACCATGTAGCAAAAGCAGGGGCGTTCCTTGCCCTGCGGTCCAGTAGCGGATGCTCTGGCCCCGGAATGTGAAACTCTGTCCCCGGGTACGCCAGACGCACAATGGAATTTCGGCCATGGGCATCGGAAGGCACCGGGTTAAGGGATGTGGACGCGATAAGGCAAGGCTGCTGTCATTGCATGTCACCTCGGCACTTGCATGTGCTCTCTGTGCGAGACACAGTCTAGCCAGCGGCCGAGGCGCTTGAACTTGCGTTGCCAGCCAGCTTGATGACTGAGCGAGTCACCTGCACCAGCGGTAGGCGCAGCCTGACTGGTTGCCGGCTGCGTATCCTTCCTGCAAAAACGTCAGGCGCTCAGTGCCTGCACCAGTTCAGCCAGCCACGGCTCGGCATCGGTTTCCGGTGTCACGGTTTCGCTGGCATCAAGCCGCAGCATGGGCAGCACCTCCTGCACGCCAAGTTCGGCAAACAGTTCGCGCATCTGTTCGCCGCCACCGCAATAGGTATCGCCATAACTGGAGTCGCCCAAGGCGATGACTGCACCCGGCAGGCCACGCCAGTCGGCCGGCAGGGTGTCGCGCAGGGCGCTGTAGAGGGGCATGAGGTTGTCGGGTAACTCGCCCATGCCTGTGGTGGAGGTCACCGCCAGTACGGCCTGCGGGCCGAACGCCTGCAAGTCTTGCAAAGAGGCTCGGTTGGCGTGCCAGGCTTCCAGGCCAGCGGCCTTGAGCAGCGATTCGGCGTGACGGGCAACTTCTTCGGCGGTGCCGTACACCGATCCGGAAATAATGACGACTTTCATCAGGGAAAAGGATTCCGATACTGAGTGAAATCGTAGGATACTAGCACCCAGCGCTGGCACAAGGCCGTGGCAACGCCCGCGGCCCTCATTCCTTCACTGCATGACCCAGACATGATCAATGCGCAGTTGCTGCAATCGATGGTCGATGCCTCGGACGACGGTATCGTGGTCGCTGAACAGGAAGGCGACGACACCATCCTCATCTACGTGAACGCGGCTTTCGAGCGTCTCACCGGCTACAGCCGGGATGAAATCCTGTACCAGGACTGCCGCTTTCTGCAGGGGGACGACCGTGACCAATTGGGCCGCGCGCGCATCCGCAAAGCGCTGACCGAGGGCCGGGCATGCCGTGAAGTGCTGCGTAACTACCGCAAGGACGGCACCGCTTTCTGGAACGAGCTGTCCATTACCCCGCTAAGGCACGCGGCTGACCAGCGCCTGTGCTACATCGGCATTCAGAGGGACGTTACCCGGCAAGTGGAAACGGAACGCGAACTGGCTAAGCTGCGCGCTCGTCAGAAAGCCGGTGATGGTGCGTGAACCAATGCGCTTTGGAGTCAATCGGGCCGTAGAACCCTCCACATCGAGTTTCAACATGCCCCCCGACACACTTCTGACCCAGGATGAGCTGGACTATATCCAGGATGTCCAGCACTCCCCGCAGTTTGACATGACCGAAGCCATGACGAGCCTCCTGGTCAATGGGGACAGCCGCATTCAGGGTCTGCTCACGCGCCTGGTCGCTCATGAGCAGGTTACCTTGCAGGCCCATGTCGACAACCAGCAGATCAGCATTCCGCTTCAGCTGATCGAGGACGAGTTTCATACGCTGCAATTGCAACTGGGCGCGCCCGATATCTTCGAGATAGGCCCCAGGCTGCGCCCATGGCGGCTGACCCTTGATCCGCCCTGTGCATTGCTCGACGCCCACGGTGAGGAGAGCGGGCTCTGGGTGTGCGATATCTCTGTCAAAGGTGTGCTTGTGCATGTGCGCGACCTGCTAGACGCTCCTGATGTCTTCACGCTCCGATTCGCCCCGGACGGTGTCTGCCCCATCGAGCTTCACGGCAAGCTGGGCCGGCGTATCGACGGCTCCAAGGCCGCCTATGACCTAAGTGGCACTGCCCAGGAAGACATCGAACGCCTGCGCGATTTTATCCTCCACAAGCACCGGCTTGCTCACCCTGAGTTGCATACGCAAATGCCCGGCTGAAGACGACACCCGACGAACGCACCGTGTTCTCCCACGGCGGTGGCTTACGCCCGCTCGGTCGATACGCCATAATCCGCGCCCACTTCTTGCATGCCTAACTGAGTCGACCACCACCCCGGCCGACACAGCCAAGGGGCCAGCTACCCGCCAGCCTCGTCGTCAGGAGATACACGATGTCTAGATCCCCCGTCACCTTGATGGTGTCGCGGCGCGCCGCCGATGGCCGCTATGAAGAACTGCTGGCCTGGCTCCATGAGGGCGAACAGCTGGCCACCGATTTCCCCGGCTACCTGGGCTCAGGGATTCTCGCACCGCCGCGCGACGGCGATGAATTCCAGATCATCTTCCGCTTCAGCGATGAGCCGACCTTGCATGCCTGGGAACATTCGGCCTCGCGGCGCGCCTGGCTCAAGCGCGGCAACGGGCTGTTCGAGCGCCCCAGGGAGGCACGGGTCAGTGGCATAAATGACTGGTTCGGCACTGCCTTGGTGCGTAAACCACCCCGTTGGAAACAGGCCACGGCGATCTGGCTGGCATTCTTTCCGGTGTCACTGGCCTTTAACATGCTGTTCGGTCACTGGCTGGCAGGCATGGACCTGTTGCCACGCGTGCTTGTCAGCACCCTGGCGCTCACCCCCCTGATGGTGTACCTGTTCATCCCCCTTTCAACGCACCTGCTGGCGGGCTGGCTGCAGGGGGCGGCGGCACGCGAACACGCCTGGCGTAGCCGGTAGGCGCAGGCCACACACGCGTTGGGCAGTTGGGGTATGCTGGGCGACAACCTTCGACTCATACAGTTGACCGCCCCGAACATGAACAGCCCTATCCTGATAACCGGAGCCAGCCAACGCGTCGGGCTGGCCCTGGCCATGGAACTGGCCCAGGCCGGCCATACGGTGGTTAGTGCCAGCCGCAGCGTCCAGCCTCAATCGCCACACCCCAATATCATTCCGTTCACCGCAGACTTGTGCCAGGCGGCCGATCGCCAGGCACTGATCGACTACCTCTACAGCCATTACGATGGCCTGCGCGCCGTCATCCACAACGCTTCGCTGTGGCTCGACGATGACCTGGCCAACCTCGACACCATGTTCCGCCTTCATGTCGAAGCGCCCTATCATCTCAATCTGGCCCTGGGCGAGCTCTTGGCCAAGGTCGACAAGGCCGACATCATCCACGTCTGCGACGAAACGTCCTCACGCGGCAGCAAGAGCCACATCGGCTACGCCGCCACCAAGGCCGCGTTGCAGAACATGGTGTTGTCGTTTGCCGAAAAGTACGCACCCACGGTACACGTCAACGGTATTCTGCCTGGGCTGCTGATCCTCAAGGAGGGCGGCGACGAAGCCTATCGCCAGCAGACGCTGAAGAAGGCACTGCTGGAATTCGAACCGGGCGCCGGGCCGCTGATCGAGACGGTCAAGTACCTGCTTGCCAGCCAATACAGCACCGGCAGCCAAGTGGTCATCAACGGTGGCCGCCACCTGAAAAACCGCATCATTTGAGAGAAGCCCATGACCCCACAGCAACAGCTCGAACTGGAAGCCGCCGCTTTCCGCCGGCTCGTGGAACACCTGCGCTCACGCACCGACGTGCAGAACATCGACCTGATGAACCTGTCCGGGTTCTGCCGTAACTGCCTGTCCAAGTGGTACAAGGCGGCAGCTGACGAGCGCCAGGTGGACCTGAGCCTGGATGACGCCCGCGAAGCCGTCTACGGCATGCCTTACGGCGAGTGGAAGGCCCAGTATCAAAAAGAGGCCAGCCCTCAGCAGCAGGCCGCATTCGAACAAGGAAAACCCCGTGACTGATCTGACTACCCTGCGCGCCAGCCTGGACAGTGGTGAACATGTGTTCGCCGACACCTTGGCATTCATTGCCGAACACTATGCCTATCAGCCCCAGGCCTTCAGCAACGGTGGCGTCGAAAACGCGGCCGGGCAGAACGAAGGTTCATGCAAGACCTTGGGCCTGGCGTTGCTAGAGGGATTGACTGATCGTGAGGCGCTGCTGGCCTTTGGCGAGCATTATCGAGATGTGCAGGCCACACCCGAGGGCCACGACCATGGGAATATCCGTGCGCTGATCGCGTACGGCCTGGCAGGCGTCAAGTTCGAGGCATTACCACTGTCGCGCAAGGCTTGATGGGGGTTGTCCATCCAGCGGTCTGCGCCCTGGAGTCGCGCACGGCAGCATGAAGACTGGGGCTGCTTGGCAGCCCCAGTAACCTGACCTCAGAGCGTTACAGCTGCACGCAATCGAACTGCACGTCGGTCGCCACATCTTCGTCGTAGTCGACGTCCGTGCGCTCGAAGCCGAACAGGTTCAGGAACTGCTTCTTGTAACCGGCATAGTCGGTCAGCTCGAACAGGTTCTCGGTGGTCACCTGTGGCCACATGGCCTTGCAGGCATCCTGCACATCATCACGCAGTTCCCAGTCGTCCAGGCGCAGGCGGCCTTTTTCGTCGACCTGCGCCGGGGCGCCGTCGGTGCGATACATACGGTCACGGAACATGCGATCGAGCTGATCCTGGGTACCTTCGTGGACACCCTTCTCCTGCATGATCTTGAACACCATCGACAGGTACAGCGGCATGACCGGGATGGCCGAACTGGCCTGGGTCACCACCGACTTGAGCACGGCCACATTGGCGCCGCCCTTGACCTCAGCTGCCAGCTTCTGGTCCAGGCGCAGGGCAGTGTCGTCCAGGTCCTGCTTGGCCTTGCCCAGGGCGCCGTGCCAGTAGATGGGCCAGGTGATTTCGGTGCCAATGTAGCTGAAGGCGACGGTGCGAGCGCCTTCGGCCAGCACATCGGCACCGGCCAGGGCGTCGATCCACAGCTGCCAGTCCTGGCCACCCATGACGGTCACGGTGTCGGCGATTTCCTGCTCGGTGGCCGGCTCGATGCTGGCCTCGATGATGGCGTCCTTGTTGGTGTCGATGGCCGTCGACTTGTACGGCTGGCCGATGGGCTTGAGCGCCGAGCGCACCAGTTCGCCCGTCTGTGGCAGCTTGCGCACCGGCGAGGCCAGCGAATAGATGACCAGGTCGACCTTGCCGCCCATGTCGTTCTTGATCAGCTCGATAACCTTGGCCCGCGCTTCGTCGGAGAAAGCGTCACCGTTGATCGACTTGCTGTACAGGCCCTCGGCCTTGGCGAACTTGTCGAACGCCGCCGCGTTGTACCAGCCTGCGGTGCCGGCCTTGGTTTCGGTGCCTGGCTTCTCGAAGAACACGCCCAGGGTGTCGGCCTTGAAACCGAAGGCCGCAGTGATGCGCGCGGCCAGGCCGTAGCCACTGGAAGCACCGATGACCAACACCTTCTTCGGACCATCCTCGCGCACGCCCAGTTTGCGGGTGGCTTCGATCTGGTCACGGACGTTGAGCTCGCAGCCCTTGGGGTGAGTCGTGGTGCAGATGAAACCGCGGACCTTAGGATGAATGATGGCCAATGTCTGTACCTCGTCTGGTTTATGCACGAAAACGCCACACAGGGCGCTTTCAGAGTGGACTGAGGGGTAAGACTCACCCCGCAGGTTAGGCGACACATCTTAAGGGTTGAGCGCAGCGATGCAAAATCGGTGGCCGGTTGGCGACACGGCACGCGGCCCGGACGCACCCTTGCCGCGCCGAGGTATTGATTCGGTTTTCCTATCAATGGGCAATAAAAACAAACTTAACAAATGAGCAAAATGCGCCGATGCTGGTTGCCCTCACCTTCAGACGGAGAACAACAACATGAACGAAGTGGTGATCGTCGCCGCGACCCGCACCGCCATCGGTAGCTTCCAGGGCGCCCTGGCGGGCGTCCCGGCCGTCGACCTGGGGGCAGCCGTGATCAAGCGTCTATTGGAGCAGACCGGGTTGGAGCCGGCTCAGGTCGACGAGGTGATCATGGGCCAGGTGCTCACGGCCGGCGCCGGGCAAAACCCTGCACGTCAGGCAGCGATCAAGGCAGGCCTGCCGTTCAGCGTGCCTGCCCTGACCCTGAACAAGGTCTGCGGCTCCGGTCTCAAGGCACTGCACCTGGGCGCCCAGGCTATTCGCTGCGGCGACGCTGAGGTGGTGATCGCCGGCGGTCAGGAAAACATGAGTCTTGCCCCTTATGTAATGCCATCTGCCCGCACCGGCCAGCGCATGGGCCATGGCCAGCTGATCGACAGCATGATCAGCGACGGCCTATGGGACGCGTTCAACGACTACCACATGGGCATCACGGCTGAAAATCTGGTGCAGGAGTACGCGCTGAGCCGTGAACAGCAGGACGCCTTCGCGGCCGAGTCGCAGCGCAAGGCGGTGGCAGCCATCGCCGCTGGCCGCTTTGAGGCCGAAATCACCCCGATCGTGCTGCCACAGAAAAAAGGCGAGCCCAAGGTTTTCGCCCAGGACGAACAGCCACGTTCGGACACCACGGCTCAATCCCTTGCCAAACTGCGCCCTGCCTTCAAGAAGGACGGCAGTGTGACGGCAGGCAATGCCTCCGGGCTCAACGATGGGGCCGCGGCAGTGCTGCTGATGAACGCTGCAAAGGCCCAGGCATTGGGCTTGCCCGTGCTGGCCAGGATCGCGGCCTATGCCAGCGCTGGGGTCGACCCCGCCGTGATGGGGATCGCCCCTGTCTCGGCGACTGAACGCTGCCTGGGCAAAGCAGGCTGGCAACTGGCCGACCTGGACCTGATCGAAGCCAACGAGGCGTTCGCGGCCCAGGCGCTGGCCGTTGGCAAGGCGCTGGCGTGGGATGCTTCGCGGGTCAACGTGAACGGCGGGGCGATTGCGTTGGGTCATCCCATCGGTGCATCCGGGTGCCGCGTGCTGGTCACCCTGCTGCACGAGATGATCAAGCGCGATGCCAAGAAAGGCCTGGCAACGCTGTGTATCGGGGGTGGGCAAGGCGTGGCCCTGGCGATCGAGCGCTGATCAACCGAGCCATGGGCATTTGGACGCCGCCGTGCACGCCCTAGCGGCGGCATCTGCCATGCACAATCAGGCGTTGGCTACCTGCAGGGCGTGGAACGCAGGTGGCGTGGCCTTGATCGGATCATTGAGCGCCCTGACCAGCCGGACCACTTCCTCACAGGCCTGCACGGCGACGCCCAGCGGGCTGTGCAGCAGTGAGCACGCCGTACCGATCCACAGTCGCTCCCCCAGACGCTCATTGGCTTCACACAGCCAGTGCCACTTGCTGTCCAGGGCATGCTGGGCATCGTTTTCTGGGTCGACCAGGCCCAACGACAGCACTTTGTAGGCAGGCAGGCGGTCCAGGGTGGTCGTCAACTGCTCAGGGTCGCTCACCAGATCGATGTGCAAGCCGTCCACCGGCAGGTGCGCGGCCAGGCCAAGGTTGCCCTGCAAGCCACCAGCCCACGTCGCGATCAGCTTCTTCAACGGAGCGCGCTGCAGGATGTTGTAAACCCGCTCGTAGGCGTTCTTCCAGTCCTGCGGCAGCGCCTGGGCAAGGATCGGCTCATCGATCTGCACCCACTGCACGCCTTGTTCGGCCAGGCGATTGAGGACGGCGTCATAGTGCGGAAGCAGTTCGTCGACACATTCCAGCGCCAGGCTGTGCCCGTCTTGCGCCGCGCTTTGCCACAAATAGGTCAGGGGGCCGACGAGAACAGGTTTGACGGTGTGGCCCAGCGCGCTGGCCTGGGCCACTTCCTGTAGCAGCTGATCGGCAAGCAGGGTGAAATGCCGCGTCACAGGTGCCTGAGGGTCGCGCGCTGCGCCGCCCTGCCAGTCCACATCGCCTACAGGCAATAGCTCGATACCGGCGTCTTTCTGCATCTGCCAATGACGTGCGCGAAGCGCATGGTCGTTGCCAGTGCGTGGAAAGCCCAGGTTATGCGCCAGTGCCATGTGTATGTCCCCAATGTGCAGAAATGATGGGGGCATTTTCAGATCGATGAGCGTTTGAAACAAACTCAATAAATTTGAGATCAACTCAAGTTTCCCTCATGTTACTCGCGCTGGCGCACCCGTGACGCCTAGCCGTGTCTTGATCAGATCAATGCGCTGCGCAACCGGGCATGACCCATTCACAGGGCTGGCGCACAATGCCAGCCTGCCCACACTCGGTGTTCCGTCATGAGCGTGCTCAAAACTGCCCTGCAACAACAGCAATTCGCTTGCGTCATGGAGTTCGTCCCCAAGCCGTCAGCAGAGCGTTTTGCGGCGATGGACGCCATAATGGCCCGCAGGCAGCTGTGTGGCTGGCCGATGACACTCGCCATTGGCGACCGGGTGAGCAGCCCGCTGGACATGTCACCCCTGGATGCCTTGGCCTGTTTTGAGCATCCGGTACCTGCCCTGCCCCACTTTTCCGGCAAGGACCGGGAGCGCCATCACCTGCTCGCCCAGATGCGGCGCATGGATGCTGCGGGCCAGCACCAGTTGCTGATGCTGACAGGGGACCGCCTGCCAGGCCATACCCCAGGCAAGCGCCCGGTGCGCTACCTGGAATCGGTGGCAGCGCTGCAGATCGCCCGGCAAACCTATCCGCACTGGTGGCTGGGCGCAGCGCTCAACCCGTTCAAATACCGTGAAGAAGAAGGCGCCGCTCAGTACCTGAAGGCTGAAAAGAAATTGGCAGCCGGTGCCGACTTTTTCATCCTGCAGCTAGGTTTCGATGCTGCCAAGCACCAGGAAGCCATGCACTGGATGCGCCGCCAGCGCGCACCTAAACCTATGCTGGCTTGTCTTATGAGCCTTACCCAAGGCCGTGCGGGCATGCTCGATCATGTCGCAGGCGTGACCGTCACCCCGTCGATGCGGCAAATGCTGGAAGCCGAGGCGGCGCAATCCAAGGCCTTTGCCCAGGCTCGCAGCATCGACCGCCTGGCCCTGCAGGTCATTGGGGTTAAGCTGATGGGCTACGCCGGCGTGCATCTGTCGGGCATCCATGAGCCCAGCCAGCTGCTTGCCTTGGAGGCACGCCTTGCGCACTGGCAGACGCAAGTGGCCACGCTGGAGCAATGGGCGCCTGCCTGGCAGGCCAGCTGGCAAATGCCTAGCCTACCGGCAGTGACGTTTCACCCACCGCAGGCGGCATGGCGCGAGGGAGAGTCGCGTGTCGTGGCTTCGTTTGCCCAGAAAGCCCGCTACCACGCCATGCATGGCATGCATGGCCTGTTATTCAGTCGTCGCAACCCGGTGAGTCAGTTGTTCGGGTGGGCGGTTCGCCAGCCGATGTGGGCGACAGGCCTGGGCGCCCAGGTGCTGCACAGCGTGGAGCGGGCCGTGAAGCGACCACTGCTTGGCTGCGACACCTGCGGTCGTTGCCGCCTGGAAGACACCCTGTACACCTGCCCCGAGACCTGCCCCAAGGGCCTGGCGAACGGCCCCTGCGGCGGTACCACCTTGAACCGGTGCGAGTTTGGCGATCGTGAGTGCATCCACAGTGCCAAGTACCGCACGGCCAAGGCGGTGCGGCAAACCGATGTGCTGGCCCAGCGCTTGATCCCTTGCGTGGAGCAGCACAACCGCCATCGAAGCTCCTGGCCGGGTTGGTTCGGTGGAAAGGTTCAGCCCGTCACTCGGCCGTCAGCGCCTCGAAGCCGGCGCGAATCGTAGCCTCGGGAAGATCATCGGCAATGAACACCATGACGCTCTCGCGCGGTTCGGCCTCAGCCCATTCAGCGTCCCAGTCGAACCCGTAGAGCTTGAGCACGCCCTGAAACACCAGCTTGCGATCCTCGCCCGCGATATTGAGCACGCCCTTGTAACGCAACAGTTGCGTGCCATGGGTTTCCAACAGGCCATTCATGAAGTCGCTGAGGCGGTCGATGTCCAGCGCCTTGTCGGTGCGCAACACCAAGGTGGCGATACGGTCCGGGGTGGCGGCTTTGAGTACTGGACGCAGGGTGGGTTTGAGGTTGGCGCCCAGGTCCGGGTTGAGGTTGAAGCCGCGTACATCGAGCAGTGCACCCAAGTCGATGCGGCCTTGTTCGACCACATGCATGGCGGCCCGCCCATTGATGCGGGCCAGGCGCTCGCGCAAGGCTTGCACGGTGGCCGGTTCCACCAGGTCGGTCTTGCTCAGCAGCAGGCGATCGGCAAAGCCCACCTGGGCCTGGGCGATGGTCTGGGTCAGGTGGACGTCGGCGTGAGCGGCGTCGACCAGGGTGATGATGCCGTCCAGGATGTACCGCTCGCGCAGCTCTTCGTCGATGAAGAACGTTTGAGCCACAGGCGCGGGGTCGGCCAGCCCTGTGCACTCGATCACCAGCCGATCAAAGGCAATTTCGCCAGCATCGAGCCGCTCCAGCAGCAGGAACAGCGCACGGGTAAGGTCGCCATGGATGCTGCAGCACACACAGCCGTTGGCCAGGGTCATGACCTGCACCGGCTCGTCGCCGAGCAACTGGCTGTCGATGCCTGCTTCGCTGAACTCGTTTTCGATCACGGCCAGCCGCAGGCCGTGCTCGGCCTTGAGCATGTGCTTGAGCAGCGTGGTCTTGCCGGCACCGAGAAAGCCGGTCAGTACGGTTACGGGAATCGGGGTCTGCACGCAGAACATCTCCTGTTCGGAAAAAACACAGGCCCCACCGCGACAGGCCTGCGCTCATCACCAGCACCTGCCCCCAAGAGGAGCGGGCTTGTCGATGACCACAGGCTGCCGACGATGGGGCCGGTACAGCTTAACGCTTTGGGCTTAACAGCACTTTGGCCCGGACTTGCCACCATAACGTGCTTCCTGGCGCTCTCGGAAGAACGCTTCGTACGTCATGACCGGTTTGTCCGGATGCGTCTTGTTCATGTGTTCGACGTAATTGTCGTAGTCAGGCATGCCCACCATCAGGCGTGCAGCCTGCCCCAGGTATTTGCCCAGCCGACCCAGGTCATTGAACATCGCAGCAGTCCTCTCAAGCGTCAGGCAGAGCCTGGAACGGGGTTTCCTTGTCGGTCCGCTCTTTGCGACCCCAGGCGGCGTAACCCACCTTGATCGCGAAGAACAGAATGCTGAATACCACCAGCAGGAACAGGATGGTCAGCCCGGCGTTGGTGTAGGCGTTGTAGATCACGTGCTGCATCTGCCCGATGTCCTTGGCCGGTGCCAGCACCTGACCAGCGTCCAGTGCGGTGCTGTATTTCTTGGCCAAGGCCAGGAAGCCCACGGCCGGGTTGGGATCGAACAGCTTGATCAGGCCGGCCGCCGTGGTGCAGATCAGCAACCAGGTGGCTGGCAGCAGCGTGACCCAGATGTAGCGCTGGCGCTTCATCTTGATCAGCACCACGGTGCCCAGCATCAACGCAATACCGGCCAGCATCTGGTTGGAGATGCCGAACAGCGGCCACAGCGTGTTGATACCCCCGAGCGGATCGATCACGCCTTGGTAGAGCAAGTAGCCCCACATGGCGACGCAACCTGCGGTGGCCAGCAGGTTCGCGCCCCACGATTCGGTGCGCTTGAGCGCCGGCACGAAACTGCCCAGCAGGTCCTGCAGCATGAAGCGCCCGGCACGGGTACCGGCGTCCACGGCGGTGAGGATGAACAAGGCCTCGAACAAAATGGCGAAGTGATACCAGAACGCCATGGTGTTCTCGCCAGGCAGCACTTGGTGAAGAATCTGCGCGATACCCACGGCCAATGTCGGCGCACCGCCGGCGCGGGCCAGAATGGTGTGCTCGCCGATGTCACGGGCAACCGCCTCAAGCTGCTCGGGCGTGATCAAGAAGCCCCAGCTGCTGACCGTCTGCGCCACCGAAACCGCGTCTGCACCGACCACGGCAGCCGGGCTGTTCATGGCGAAATACACGCCCGGCTCGATCACCGAGGCCGCGACCATGGCCATGATCGCCACGAACGATTCCATCAGCATGCCGCCGTAGCCGATGTAGCGGGCGTTGGTTTCGTTGTCCAGCAGCTTGGGCGTGGTGCCCGACGAGATCAGGGCATGGAACCCAGAGACCGCGCCACAGGCGATGGTGATGAACAGGAACGGGAACAGCGTGCCTTTCCAGACCGGGCCGGTGCCATCAGTGAACTGGGTCAGCGCTGGCATCTTGAGCTCAGGGGCGATGATCAGGATGCCGATGGCAAGGCCCACGATGGTGCCGATCTTGAGGAAGGTGGACAGGTAGTCACGCGGGGCCAACACCAGCCAGACCGGCAGCACGGCTGCGACGAAGCCGTAGCCCACCAGCATCCAAGTGATTTGAACACCGGTGAAGGTGAAGGCTGGGCCCCAAACCGGATCCGCGGCAATCTGACCACCCAACCAGATGGAAGCCAGCAGCAGCACCACGCCGATGAGGGAAATCTCACCAATGCGGCCAGGGCGGATGTAGCGCATGTAGACGCCCATGAACATGGCGATCGGGATGGTCGCCATCACCGTGAACATGCCCCAGGGGCTCTCGGCCAGGGCCTTGACCACGATCAGCGCCAGCACCGCGAGGATGATGATCATGATCAGGAAACAGCCGAACAGGGCGATGGTGCCCGGAATGCGGCCCATCTCTTCGCGCACCATGTCGCCCAGCGAGCGGCCGTTGCGGCGTGTGGACAAGAACAGGACCATGAAGTCCTGGACGGCACCGGCCAGTACCACACCGGCAATCAGCCACAGGGTGCCGGGCAGATAGCCCATCTGCGCCGCCAGTACCGGGCCGACCAAGGGGCCTGCGCCAGCGATGGCCGCGAAGTGGTGGCCGAAGAGGATGTGCTTGTTGGTTGGAACATAGTCCAGACCGTCATTGTTGAGCACCGCAGGGGTGGCGCGGCGCGGATCGAGTTGCATCACTTTGGTGGCGATGAACAGACTGTAATAGCGGTAGGCGACCAGATAAATGGCCACTGCCGCGACCACGATCCACAAGGCATTGATCGCTTCGCCACGGCGCAGGGCGACGACACCCAGCGCGCAGGCTCCCAGGACTGCCAGCACCAGCCACGGGAGGTGGCGTAGCAGGCTGTTGTTATTGTTCATAGTTGGCTTCCAGCTGAGAGGTTGGAATGGATGGCCCTTTGAGTCTAGGGCCTGCCTGCCGGCTTTACCATCTCCAATTACGCCAGATGCCACAGGCCAGAACCCGCTCTAGTGCGGGGCTCATCCTCGGGTGCCAGCGCCCCTTCAACCTACAGCTGGGTTTGGCAACTGGCGCTCCTGGCAGAGATGTGGCGTGGTAATTCTATGGTTCATAACCTGCAACTGCCGGAGCGCGAAGGCTACCATGTGCTACTTGGCCTCTGGAAAATTGCTTGAACCGATAAAGCTTTTCATCAGGCAGTGGGCCTGGACTTCTTCAAATAGCCTGGGTGGCAAACAATGACGTACATATGGCTGGTCTATAGTCTGAACATCAGATGAGGACTCGCCATGACCCCGCCACATTCCGAGCGCCGCCGCTTCCAACGCATCGATTTCGACGCACCTGCCGAACTTCGCCAAGGCGAGCAGCGCTGGCCTGCCAGGCTCATCGATCTATCCCTAAAAGGTCTTCTGGTCGAGCGCCCGACCGACTGGAACCCAGACCCAACCCAGAACTACGAGGCGGTCATCCAACTTGACGCCGATACCTGGGTGAAGATGCAAGTCGAACTGCGCCATGAAGAACTCACGCGGCTGGGCTTCGTTTGCCTGTACATCGACATCGACTCCATGAGCCACCTGCACCGTCTTGTGGAACTGAACATTGCCGACAGCACCGAAATGATGCGTGAGCTGCGTGAATTGATCGAATAACAGGATCTATTAGCTGGCTAACTGCCTGACCACCGCCCCTTTCCTGTCCATCTAGACAGCTTCCTGCCTGTCTCAGGCACCGTTGTATACACCCTCTCGTACAAGCGCTTTGGGTTGGTATGCCTCCTGCAACAAGGTCGCGTACGCCCCAAGGCTGCCCATGACGGCGCTTGGATCAAAAAATTGTATACAATTTGTGTAGTACCTGTAGGCAATAACTGACTACAGTAGCTCCACAACAATAAACAGAGAGCCTGCGCCATGACTACGTCCACAAACACGTCTCCCGCCCAGCGGCCAGAGGACGAAAACCTCGGCCTGGGTGCCAATCTGGCCTATGGCCTGCAGCACGTGTTGACCATGTATGGGGGAATCGTTGCCGTACCCCTGATCCTGGGGCAGGCCGCAGGCCTCAATGGCGCAGAAATCGGTATGCTCATCGCCGCTTCGCTGTTTGCAGGTGGCTTGGCGACCTTGTTGCAAACCCTCGGCCTGCCGTTCTTCGGCTGCCAACTACCCCTGGTACAAGGGGTGTCGTTTGCCGGCGTCGCCACCATGGGCGCCATCCTCAGCAGTGAGAGTGGGGGCGGGCTGCCGGGGGTGCTGGGCGCGGTGATGGCCGCCTCGCTGATAGGGCTGCTGATCACCCCGGTATTCTCACGCATCACCAAGTTCTTCCCACCGCTGGTCACCGGCATCGTGATCACCACCATCGGCCTGACGCTGATGCCGGTGGCCGCGCGCTGGGTGATGGGTGGCAACAGCGCCTCACCTGACTTCGGCAGCATGGCCAACATTGGCCTGGCCGCCCTCACTTTCGCCATCGTGCTGCTGTTGAGCAAACTGGGCAGCGCGACTATATCCCGGTTGTCCATCCTGCTGGCGATGGTGGTCGGTACGCTGATCGCCTGGGCACTGGGCATGACCGACTTCAGCAAGGTTACCGAAGGCCCTGTTTTCGCCTTCCCCACGCCCTTTCACTTCGGCATGCCGGAATTCCACATCGCCGCCATCCTGTCGATGTGTATCGTCATCATGGTGACGCTGGTCGAAACCTCGGCCGACATCCTGGCCGTGGGTGAGATCATCGGTACCAAGGTCGACTCCAAGCGCCTGGGCAATGGCCTGCGTGCCGACATGGCCTCGAGCATCCTCGCGCCGGTGTTCGGCTCATTCACGCAAAGTGCATTCGCCCAGAACGTCGGCCTGGTGGCGGTCACCGGCGTGCGCAGCCGCTACGTGGTGGCCACCGGCGGTGTGATTCTGGTGGTACTGGGCCTGCTACCGATCATGGGGCGCATCATCGCTGCGGTGCCTACCCCCGTGCTGGGCGGCGCGGGCATCGTGTTGTTCGGCACGGTGGCAGCCAGCGGCATTCGCACCTTGTCCAAGGTCAGCTACCAGAACAACGTCAACCTGATCATCGTCGCCGCTTCCCTGGGCTTTGGCATGATCCCGATCGCCGCACCGGCCTTCTACCATCAGTTCCCCAACTGGTTCGAAACCATCTTCCACTCAGGCATCAGCTCGGCGGCGATCATGGCCATCCTGCTGAACCTGATCTTCAACCATTTCACGGCAGGCAACTCGGACCAGCAGTCAGTGTTCGCTGCCGGCTACGAACGCACCATTCGCTACTCGGATATCTCCGCACTACGCGACGGGGACTATTTCAAGGATGGCAGGCTGTTCGATGCCGAAGGCCACGAGGTGCCGATGAGGGGCCAGGACGAGCACGGCAGCGAGCCGGCCAAGCGCGCGGCGGTCACCGAGCACTGATCCATCAGGTGGGTGTTGTACAGGGCCGATGCGCATCGTCGGCCCTTTTTTTTGCCAGTGAATTATTCGAACAAGGCATCCAGCGCCTGCTCTAGACGCGTCACGGCGATCACCTCCAACCCTGCAGGCGCCTCTTTGGGTGCATTGCCCTTGGGCACGATGGCGCGCTTGAAGCCGTGCTTGGCAGCCTCCTTGAGCCGCTCCTGGCCACTGGGCACAGGCCGCACCTCACCCGACAGGCCGATTTCCCCGAACACCAGCAGGCCATGGGCCAGCGGCCGATTGCGCAGGCTGGACATGACGGCGGCGAGCAATGCCAGGTCCGAAGCCGTTTCCAGTACTTTCACACCGCCCACCACGTTCAGGAACACATCCTGATCGTGGGTCGGGATGCCCCCGTGCCGGTGCAGAACGGCCAGCAGCATGGCCAGGCGGTTCTGATCCAGGCCCAGGGTCACGCGGCGCGGGTTGGCCAGGTGGCTGTCATCGACCAGTGCCTGGACCTCGACCAGCATTGGCCGAGTGCCTTCCCATGTGGCCATCACGACACTGCCGGGGACTTCTTCCTGGGTGCGATTGAGAAAGATCGCCGAGGGGTTGGAGACTTCTTTCAAACCTCGGTCGGTCATGCCGAACACGCCCAACTCGTTGACCGCGCCGAAGCGGTTCTTCACCGCCCGCAGCAGCCGCAGGCGACCGTCGGATTCGCCTTCGAAATACAACACGGTATCGACCATGTGCTCCAGTACCCGCGGGCCTGCCAGCGAGCCTTCCTTGGTCACGTGGCCCACCAGGAAGATCGCCGTGCCACTTTGCTTGGCATAACGCACGAGCAGCGCCGTACTTTCACGCACCTGCGCGACCCCGCCTGGGGCCGATTGCAACTGTTCGGTGAAAATGGTCTGGATGGAGTCGATCACCATTACCCGTGGTTTTTCCTGACGGGCGGTGGCGATGATGGTCTCGATGCAGGTTTCGGTCATCACCTTGAGCTGGTCCTGGGGAAGGCCCAGACGCCTGGAGCGCATGGCCACCTGCTGCTGGGATTCCTCGCCGGTGACGTACAGCGCCGGCATGCCGACGGCGATGTTGCACAGGGTCTGCAGCAGGATCGTCGATTTGCCGATACCAGGGTCGCCACCGATCAACACCACAGAGCCATCAACCAGGCCACCGCCCAGCACACGGTCGAGCTCGGTGCTGCTGGTGGTGAAGCGCGGGATCTCCTCGACGCTGACCTCAGCCAGGGTCTTGATCTGCGCCTGTTGCCCCGTCCAGCCGGCGCGGCCCGTGCTGGGTGCTGCGGCGCCGCCGCTCTCGATCATGGTTTCGACCAGCGTGTTCCAGGCGCCACACTCGCCGCACTGGCCAGCCCATTTCGGAAAAGTCGCGCCGCACTCGGTGCAGCCATACAAGCGCTTGGCCTTGGCCATGGGTGGGTGCCTCCGGGCAAAACCTGCATGATACCCGAGGCTGGCCGTGCCCCGAATGCCTTGGCATGCGACAAAACTATTCGGTGCGACGGAAGTCACTACCCCTGAATGCAGCGCATGAAGCGTTTAAGTGGCTTACACTGCGTTTACCTCACCATTTGTTACAAAGGAATCGAAACATGGGCATGATCAGTGAGTTCAAGGCCTTCGCGGTCAAAGGCAATGTCGTCGACATGGCGGTAGGTATCATCATCGGCGCGGCCTTCGGCAAGATCGTCTCGTCCTTCGTCGGCGACGTGGTCATGCCACCGTTGGGCCTGCTGATCGGCGGCGTTGACTTCAGCGACCTGGCCATCACCTTGAAGGCGGCGCAAGGCGACGTCCCGGCCGTGGTGCTGGCCTATGGCAAGTTCATCCAGACCGTAATCGATTTCGTGATCATCGCCTTTGCGATCTTCATGGGCGTCAAGGCCATCAACCGGCTCAAGCGCGAAGAGGCCGTGGCGCCAAGCGTACCGCCCGCGCCGTCCCCCGAGCAGACCCTGCTTACCGAGATTCGCGACCTGCTCAAGGCTCAGAACCGGCCCTGAAGTGCACCGTTACAGGCTGCAGGAAGCGGCAAAGCTTCATGCACCGCTGCGCCCCTGTAGCCTGTAGCGGCACGCCGGCTACCAGTACGTCTCGACGGCCACCTGGCCCGGCCGTTTGCTAAGGCTCAATTGCAGATCACGGGCCTTGAGCACCTTGCGCGTTTCATCGATCATTTCAGGGTTGCCGCACAGCATGATTCGCGAATGTTCCGGTGACAGCTCAAGCCCTGCCGCCCTTTCCAACTCGCCGCTTTCGATCAAGGTGGTGATGCGCTGATTCAGGGCGCCTGGATGTCGCTCACGTGTCACGACCGGGATGAACTGCAACTTGCCGGCATGCTCGGCCAGGTACTCACGCTGCTCCAAGCCAGCAATCTCGTCCAGATAGGCCAACTCTTTGGCCTCACGCACCGAATACACCAGCTTGATGTTGTCGAAGCGTTCCCAGGCTTCGAAGTCCTGCAAAATCGACATGAACGGCGCGATGCCTGTACCCGTGGCCAGCAACCACAGGTCGCGTCCGTCGACAAAACGGTCGAGGGTGAGAAAGCCAAAGGCTTGCCGCTCCACCAGGAGCGAATCGCCCTCACCCAGTCGGCTAAGCTCACTGGTGAATTCGCCACCCGGCACTACGATTGAAAAGAACTCAAGGTATTCGTCGTGGGGTGCACTGACCATGGAGTAGGCGCGCCAAACCACACTGCCATCAGCCTTGGTCACGCCCAGGCGAGCAAACTGACCGGAGCGAAAGCGAAAACCCGCATCACGGGTGACCCGCAGGCTGAAGAGGTTCGGCGTGAGCGGCTGAACCTCGAGCAAGGTCTGGCGGGTGAATTTTTCGTCGCTGGCGGTCATGTCGGGCTCCATATCTTGGGGCCCTACAGTGTCGCGCAAAGCGCCCGCGATAAAAACCACTGGGTTTTTGCGGCTTCGAAAGTTGTACAAAGATATACAGAAGCACAGCACAGTTATAGCGAAAAAGACGGACACACCGATTTGGAGCTATCTACACTGCCTTCGAACCCATACGGACTGGGCCGTGTCGCCCTTGGAGACTCACATGTTTCACTGGAACCCCGAGCACCTACACGCCCTGGTGAGTGAGCGTAATCCTCGGAAGCTGTTCGACATCGCGGTGCATCTGGTTCAGGATCTGGGTTTCGAGTATGTGGGACTTAAGCTTCGCATTCAGATTGCTACCCAGACACCACGGCATTACTTGTACAGCAATTACCCCAGCGCATGGATCGAGCGCTACCAGCGCGAAGAATTCTACAAGCAGGACGCAGCGGCTGCGCTCAGCCACCGCTCGACCAATCCTGTGGTATGGAGCGATGAGGTCTACCGCGAGGCACCGCATTTTCGCGAGGCAGCCTGCGAGCATGGCCTGCGTCATGGCTGGACCCAGACCTTGCATGATCTGCAGCACAACGAAAGCCAGATGAGCGTGTCCAGGCCGCTGCGCACCGTCGAGACCGCCGAGCTGTTCGAAAAAGCCGGGGCCATCCAGTGGTTGTGCCATACCTTACATGCGGTGCTGAGCGCGCATCACCTCGATGCACTGTGCCCCTCCCAGCCCAAAATGAGCGAACGCGAGTTGGAAGTGCTGAAGTGGTCGGCGGCAGGCAAGACTGCTTCCGATGTCGCCTGCATCCTGTCACTGTCGCAGAGTACGGTGAATTTTCACATTCGCAGCGTGATTGCCAAGACCAACGCCGCCAACAAAGCGGGCGCTGTCGCCATCGCCGCGTTGCGCGGCTGGATCGGATCCCGGACCTGCGAGCCCAGCCAAAGCCCTGTAGAATCGCTCGACTAGGCCCGCAGCGAACGGTTGCGGGCAGCTTTGTACCCGAGCCAGATTGCCATGCCCCTGTTGACCACGCCCTTCGCCGAACTCGATCTGATCCGCCAGCCGGACCAGGCCAACGATCCCTTGCAGGCCTTTGACGCCGCCGATGAGTACCTGCTCGAACAATTGCATGCCCAGGCGTTGCCAGCCGGCAGCCGTGTGCTAGTGCTCAACGACAGTTTCGGAGCGCTGGCGGCAAGCCTTGCCAGGCACCTGCAGGTGACCAGCAGCGGCGACTCCTACCTTGCTCAACTCGCGCTGGCCAAGAACCTGGCACGTAACGGCCTGCCTGCCGACAGCGTTTCGTTCGTGCCTGCCTGTCACACCTGGCAAGGCCCCTTCGATCGGGTAGTACTCAGGGTGCCCAAGACGCTTGCCTTGCTCGAAGAGCAACTCATTCGGCTGCAAGGGCATCTGGCGCCGCAGGCGCAGGTGATTGCCGGGGCCATGATCAAGCATCTTCCCCGTGCTGCCGGCGACTTGCTGGAAAAGTATGTCGGCCCTGTGCAAGCCTCGCTGGCACGTAAAAAAGCCCGGCTACTGACCGCCACGGTGGATGCGCGCCCTGCCTTTACATCGCCCTACCCCAGCCGCTATCGCCTCGAATCGCCAGCGCTGGAGTTGCTCAACCATGCCAATGTCTTCTGTCGTGAAGGCCTGGACATTGGCACACGGGCATTTCTTCCGCATCTGCCGGATAACCTGGGCAACGCCCGGGTCGCGGACCTGGGTTGCGGCAATGGCGTGCTGGCCATCGCCAGCGCTCTAAAAAATCCAGACGCCCAGTACACCTTGGTGGACGAGTCGTATATGGCCGTGCAATCGGCACGGGAAAACTGGCAGCGTGCGCTGGGTGATCGGCCAGCCGACTTCCTGGCCGCAGACGGCCTGGCCGGCATCGAAAAACAGTCATTGGATGTAGTGCTGTGCAATCCGCCCTTCCACCAGCAGCAAGTGGTGGGTGACGTGCTGGCCTGGCGTATGTTCCAGCAGGCCCGCGAGGCGCTGGTGGTCGGCGGCGCCTTGTACATCGTGGGCAACCGCCACCTGGGCTATCACAGCAAGCTTGCCCGCCTGTTCCGGGGCGTGGAGCAGGTGGCGGCAACGCCCAAATTCGTGGTGCTCAAGGCGCGCAAGTAACTGTCGACTAGGTGGAACAGCGTACGGCGCCTGGGTGAGCAGGCGCGTTCGGCGTACTACCGGCTGATGCCGGGGTTCAGTGGGTGGTCAAGCCGGCTGCGCTCATGAACAGGCGCATCAACCATGCCGCCACACCCAGCGCGGCCACACTCAACGCCCAGATCAGCACCAGCCAGCCCAGGCGCTGCCACAGCGGTTTCTTGCTTGCCACGTCCTGATCACGGGTCATGGTGCAGTCTCCTAGTGATAGCCTTGGTCATGGGTGACCTTGCCGCGGAACACGTAGTAGCTCCAGAAGGTATAACCCAGGATCAGCGGTAGAATGAACAGCGTTCCCACCAACATGAAGCCCTGGCTTTGCGGTGGCGCGGCAGCCTCCCAGATCGAGATCGATGGCGGGATGATATTGGGCCACAGACTGATGCCCAAGCCACTGTAACCCAGGAAGATCAGCCCCAGCGTCAACAGAAACGGTGTGTAGTTCGCGCTGCGGGCTACTGCCTTGAACAGGTTGTAGAAGGTCAACAGCACCAGGATCGGCACCGGCATGAACCACACAAGGTTGGGCATGCTGAACCAGCGGTCGGCAATCTGCGGATAGGCGATTGGCGTCCACAGGCTGACGACACCCATGACGGCCAGCAACACGAGCGCCAGCGGCCGCCCCAGCTTGTGCATCTGCTCCTGAAGCGGCCCTTCGGTCTTCATGATCAGCCAGGTACACCCCAGCAGTGCATAGGCCACGATCAGCCCCAGGCCGCAGAACATGCTGAAGGGTGTCAGCCAGTCCAGCGAGCCGCCGGCGTAATGCCGATCCACCACCTTGAAGCCTTCGATGAAGGCGCCCAGCGCTACGCCTTGGAAGAACGTCGCCACCAGAGAACCCCAGATGAACGCCTTGTCCCATAGATGGCGGCCAGCATCGGTGGCCTTGAAGCGAAATTCGAAGGCCACGCCACGGAAGATCAGGCCGATCAGCATCAGGATCAGCGGTAGATAGAGCGCTTCGAGCACGACCGCGTAAGCCATCGGGAACGCGCCGAACAGCCCCGCGCCACCCAGCACGAGCCAGGTCTCGTTGCCATCCCAGACCGGTGCGACTGTGTTCATCATCACGTCCCGGTCACGCTCTTGTTTGACGAAGGGGAAGAGCATGCCGATGCCCAGGTCGAAACCGTCCATCACCACGTACATCATGACGCCGAAGATGATAATGACGGCCCAGATCAGTGGAAGATCGATACCCATGGCTCAGTTCCCCTTGCTCAGGTCTGCAGTGGTGGCATCGCTGCCTTCGTCGGCGGCGGACAATGGCCGCGCCGGCGTGCGTTTGCGGCCAGGACCGCCCGGACGCTGCTGATCGCCTTCGCCGGTATGCGGGCCCTTGCGCACCAGGCGCATCATGTAGGCGAACCCGGTGCCGAACAGCGCGAAGTACACCACCACGAACGCCACCAGGGTGAACCCCAGCTGGGTATAGCTGTGGTTGGAAACGCCGTCGGCTGTGCGCATCAGCCCGTAGACCACCCAGGGCTGGCGGCCGATTTCGGTGGTGAACCAGCCGGCGAGGATTGCCAGCAACCCGGAAGGCCCCATCCAGGTCACGAAGTGCAGGAACGGCCGCGAGGTGTACAGCTTGCCGCCCTTGCGCAATACAAGGCTCCACACGCCAGCGGCGATCATCAGCATGCCCAGCGCCACCATGATGCGGAAGGACCAGAAGATGATGGTGGAGTTGGGCCGGTCTTCAGGCGGGAACTCCTTCAAGGCCGGCACCTGCTTGTCAAGGCTGTGGGTGAGGATGAGGCTACCGAGCACCGGGATCTCGATCTTGAACCGTGTCGTTTCAGCTTGCATGTCCGGGATGCCGAAGAGGATCAACGGAGTAGGCTCGCCGGGGCGGTTCTCCCAATGCCCCTCGATAGCGGCGATCTTCGCCGGTTGATGCTTGAGGGTATTGAGGCCGTGGAAGTCGCCGATCACTGCCTGGATCGGCGCGACGATCAACGCCATCCACATGGCCATGGAGAGCATCTTGCGCACTGAAGGGTTGTCGCGCCCCCGCAGCAGGTGCCAGGCGGCCGACGCGCCCACGAAGAAGGCGGTGGCGACGAACGCCGCCGTGGCCATGTGCATCAAGCGGAACGGGAACGAAGGGTTGAAAATGACAGCGAACCAGTCGACCGGAATCACGCGACCGTCGATGATTTCGTGACCTTGCGGGGTATGCATCCAGCTGTTCGAGGCCAGGATCCAGAACGTGGAAACCAGCGTTCCGAGCGCCACCATGCAGGTAGCGAAGAAATGCAGCCCACGGCCCACGCGGTTCCAGCCAAAGAGCATCACTCCCAAGAAACCTGCTTCGAGGAAGAAGGCGGTCAGCACTTCGTAGGTCAACAAGGGCCCGGTGACCGAACCTGCAAACTCGGAGAAACGGCTCCAGTTGGTGCCGAACTGATAGGCCATGACCAGGCCCGAGACCACGCCCATGCCGAAGTTGACTGCGAAGATTTTCGACCAGAAGTGGTACAGGTCTCGATAGACCTGCCTGTCTGTCTTCAGCCACAGCCCTTCGAGCACCGCCAGGTAACTGGCCAGGCCGATGGTGATGGCAGGAAACAGGATATGGAAGGATACGGTAAACGCGAACTGGATCCGGGCAAGATCCAGTGCCTCCAGACCGAACATAGGTGCTACCTCATCAGATAATCCGGCGGTCGGGCACTCGGCCCTTTCGCCCACTGCCCCCACATAGTCGAGTACGGCGTGTTGGAATTGTTCTGTTCGATGTGCAGGGATTGCGGCCAAAGGCCGAAATCGTCGGGGATCGTTGCAAACGTAACGATTGATCCAGGTCAACGATATGAGTCAAGCATAGCCCCGAACAGCCCGGTGCGAGGTGTGGTTGTTTGCCGCGTGACCGGTTGCCCCACCCCCTGTTCAGCGGCACGGAAACTGTGTCGAACACGGTAAACAGCAACTATTTGTTACATACAGATGATAGGCTGCGGAGCTTCCCTTGCATCGAGGTCACAGGTGTCCGATGTCCGAGACTGAACCGCTGCTGTTGCGTCATCATCGCCCTTTTCTGGCGTTCTGGCTGGCACGGGTCTTCACCGCCAGCGGATTCCAGATGTTGACCGTGGCGATTGGCTGGCACCTGTATCAGCTGACCGGCAACGTGCTGGACCTGGGGCTTGTGGGGCTGGTGGAATTTGCACCCCGTGTGCTGTTCATGCTGCATACCGGGCATGTGGCCGACCGCTATGACCGGCGCAAGGTCGCCGCCCTGTGCCAATGCCTGCAAGGGCTGATCGCACTGGCCCTGGCGCTGGGCAGCGCCACGGACCAGGTCAGCCGCGAGTTGATTTTCGTGCTGGCGTTTCTGCTCGGCGCCACCCGTTCGTTCGAGATGCCGGCGACCCAGGCACTGTTGCCCAACGTCGTGCCCGCGGGCCTGTTTCCACGGGCGGTCGCCGCTTCGGCCTCTGCGACTCAGTCGGCCACCATCGTGGCCCCCGCCGTGGGCGGGTTCCTGTATGCCTTCGGCAGCGGCTGGGTCTACGGCCCGACCGTGGTGCTGTATGCCATAGCCTGTGGGCTGACCCTGAGCCTGCACGCGCGAGGACAGGTCGTTCAACGCGGCCGTGCCACCGTCGAGTCGCTGCTGGCCGGCATTCGTTTCATTCGCAGCCGACCGGACATTCTGGGCGCCATCTCGCTGGACCTGTTCGCCGTGCTGCTGGGCGGGGCCACGGCGCTGCTGCCGGTATTTGCCAAGGACATCCTGCTGACAGGCCCGCTGGGCCTCGGGCTACTACGTTCGGCACCCGCCGTGGGCGCGTTGCTGATGTCGGTGTGGTTGGCGCGCTTTCCCTTCGAGCGCAAGGTGGGCCGAACCATGTTCACGGCAGTGGGCGTCTTTGGCGTGGCCACTGTTGCGTTCGGCCTGTCGACGTCCTTCTGGTTTTCCCTGGCGGTCCTGGTGGTGCTAGGCGCTGCCGACATGATCAGCATGGTCATTCGAGGCGCCTTCGTGCAGTTGCATACCCCGGATGAAATGCGCGGGCGCGTCAGCGCGGTCAACGGGCTGTTCATCGGTGCCTCCAATCAGCTCGGCGAATTCGAATCGGGGGTCACCGCGCACTGGTTTGGTACGGTCCCGGCCGTCGTCATGGGTGGGGTGGGGACCCTGGTGGTGACGGGGGTGTGGATAAAACTGTTCCCCACCTTGGCCAACCGGGACCGTTTGCACGAAGGCTGAAAAGCCACCCCAGCGGCCCTGCATGCCATGCGCACCGGGCGGGGCCGGCCTATTCCCAGACGGCCATAGGCCCCTGCACGGCATGCTGGTATGATGCGCGGCTTTTTTCTGCCCCATAGAAATCACGGCAGCCGGTACGGTCTGTGCTTTGCTGATGGGGTCGACATATTCATGGCGCCGGGGGCGCCTCGGGGAGCGGGCATGCTGGAAAGGCTGTTTCAACTAAAAGCACACAACACCAATGTGCGCACCGAGATACTGGCGGGCGTCACCACCTTCCTGGCCATGGCCTACATTCTCTTCGTCAACCCGAGCATCCTCGGCGAGACGGGCATGGACAAGGGTGCGCTGTTCGTCGCGACCTGCCTGGCGGCGGCCATTGGCTCGACCACCATGGGCCTGATCGCCAACTACCCGATCGCCTTGGCGCCGGGCATGGGCCTGAACGCATTCTTCACCTACACCGTGGTGCTGCACATGGGGCACACCTGGCAGGTGGCCCTGGGCGCGGTATTCCTGTCGGCGGTGATGTTCTTCCTGCTGTCGATCTTCCGGATCCGGGAATGGATCGTGAACAGCATTCCCCTGCCCCTGCGCTCGGCCATTGCGGCGGGTATCGGGTTGTTCCTGGCGTTGATCGCGCTGCACAACGCGGGCATCGTCGTGGATAACCCTGCGACTTTGGTTGGCCTGGGTGACCTGCGCCAGCCGGCACCGATCCTGGCCACCCTGGGCTTCTTCCTGATCGTAGGCCTGGAAGCGCTGAAGGTGCGCGGCGCCGTGTTGATCGGCATTCTGGCCGTGACTGTGGCCGCCATTGCCATGGGCGTGACGCCATTCGGGGGCATCGTGTCCATGCCGCCTTCGCTGGCGCCGACCTTCCTGCAACTGGACATTGCCGGGGCGCTGGATGTGGGCCTGGTGAGCGTCATCTTCGCTTTCCTGTTCGTCGACCTGTTCGATAACTCCGGCACCCTGATTGGCGTAGCCAAGCGCGCCGGGCTGATGGGCAAGGACGGCCACATGCCGAAGATGGGCCGCGCCCTGATTGCCGACAGCACCGCGGCCATGGCCGGCTCGCTGCTGGGCACCTCGACCACCACCAGCTACATCGAGTCTGCGGCTGGCGTAAGCGCCGGGGGCCGTACGGGCCTAACGGCCATCGTGGTCGCCGTGCTGTTCCTGCTGGCCCTGTTCTTCGCGCCGCTGGCCGGCAGCGTACCGGCATTCGCCACTGCGCCAGCGTTGCTGTTCGTTGCCGTGCTGATGGCCTCGGGCCTGGCGGAAATCAACTGGGACGATGTCACCGAAGCCGCCCCGGTGGTGGTTACCGCGCTGGCCATGCCGCTGACCTATTCGATTGCCAACGGCATTGCCTTCGGCTTCATCGCCTGGACCGCCGTGAAGCTTATTTCCGGGCGTCGCCATGACCTGAACGCGGCCCTGGTGATTCTTTCCATCCTGTTCGTCATCAAATTGGGTTGGTTCAACGCATGAGTGCTGCATTCGACCCTAGCGCCTACGACGCGCAACTGCAGGATAAGGCCGCCCGCTTGCGTGCGCTGCTGGCCCCCTTTGGTGCGCCAGAGCCTGCCGTGTTCGACTCGCCGCGCGCGCACTATCGTCTGCGTGCGGAGTTCCGCCTGTGGCGCGAGGACGGCCAGCGCCACTATGCGATGTTCGCCCCTGGCGAGAAGCACAAGGCTATCCTGATCGACGATTTTCCGATTGCCAGCGAGCGCATCAACGACCTGATGCCGCGCCTGAAGGCGGCCTGGCAGGCCAGCGAGGCATTGAGCAATCGCCTGTTCCAGGTGGAATTCCTCACCACCCTGGCCGGTGATGCGATGGTCACCCTGTGCTACCACCGCCCGCTGGACGAAGCGTGGGAAGTGGCTGCGCGGCAACTGGCTGAAGACCTGGGAGTGAGCCTTGTCGGCCGCTCCAAGGGCAAGCGCCTGGTCATCGGCCGTGACTATGCGGTTGAAAAGCTCGACGTGGCCGGCCGTGTGTTCAGCTATCGCCAGCCTGAAGGTGCATTCACCCAGCCTAACGGCGCCGTGAACCAAAAGATGCTGAGCTGGGCCTTCGAGGCCATTGGCGAGCGCGATGACGACCTGCTCGAGCTGTACTGCGGCAACGGCAACTTCACCTTGCCGCTGGCCACCCGGGTGCGCCAGGTGCTGGCCACGGAGATCAGCAAGACCTCGGTCAATGCTGCACTGAGCAACCTGGCCGAAAACGCTGTGGATAACGTGCGGCTGGTGCGCTTGTCGGCTGAAGAACTGACCCAGGCGCTGAACGAGGTGCGCCCGTTCCGCCGCCTGGAAGGCATCGATCTGAAAAGCTACGCATTCGGCACGGTCTTCGTCGATCCGCCGCGCGCCGGCATGGACCCGGACACCTGCGAGCTGACCCGGCGCTTCGAGCGGATCCTGTACATTTCGTGCAACCCGGAAACACTCGCGGCGAACATTGCCCAGCTCCACGATACCCACCGGATCGAGCGTTGCGCGTTGTTCGATCAGTTCCCCTACACCCACCACATGGAAAGCGGTGTGCTGCTGGTGCGGCGCTGAGCCTGGACCCTGTGCAGGTCGGGGCCGATGAAATTGAATTCAGCCGCCCCGGCAATCTCCAATGCGCTAGACAGCTGCCGGTGCTCTGACACCTGAGGCTGTGTTGAACTAATATTTGTCTTCTTGTTTCACGCTCTGGAGAGCACTCATGGAATGGCGAAAAGGCCGGCGTAGCGACAATGTGGTCGATGCACGGGGCGCAGGTGGCGGTGGCATGCGCTTTGGCGGTGGCAAAGGATTGGGGCTTGGCGCCATCTTGCTGATTGTCGGGATCGGCTGGCTGACGGGCCAGGATCCCTTGCAGATCCTCGGTCAACTGACTGGCCAGATGCAGCAGCAAGCGCCTGCCGTGACCGATGGCAAGGCGCCACCGGCCAATGACCAGCAGGCAGAATTCGTCGCCTCCGTATTGGGCGACACCGAAGACACCTGGCAAGCCCTGTTCGCCCAGTCCGGCAAACAGTACAGGGACCCCAAGCTGGTGCTGTTCAGTGGTCAGGTGAATTCTGCCTGCGGCTTTGCCACCGCGGCGGTCGGGCCGTTCTACTGCCCGGCGGATCAGCAGGTGTACCTGGACATGTCGTTCTTCCGGGAAATGGAAACACGCTTCTCGGCTGCCGGCGACTTCGCCCAGGCGTACGTGATCGCCCATGAAATCGGCCACCACGTGCAGACCCTGCTTGGCGTCTCGGCCAAGGTGGATGCGGCAAGACGCAGCGGCCAGCGCATGGAAGGCAGCAATGGCCTGCTGGTGCGCCAGGAACTGCAAGCTGACTGTTTTGCTGGCGTGTGGGCCTACCAGGCACAAAAACGCCTGAACTGGTTGGAACCTGGCGATGTGGAGGAAGCGCTCAATGCCGCCAATGCCATCGGTGACGACCGGCTGCAGCAACAAGGTCAAGGGCGCGTGGTGCCCGACTCGTTCACCCACGGCACCTCGGCGCAACGCGTACGCTGGTTCAAGGCCGGGTTCGCTCAAGGCGACGTCGACAGCTGCGACACCTTCAGCGCGCGTAATCTCTGAACATGTTCAGCGTTGCACCTGATTGATTCGACTATTACAGCACCTGTGGTCGCTGAAACGCGCCGTATCGCCCTTACGGCTGAAAAAGCGTTTCAGCTTCCTCGCCAACGGCCGATAACTCCAGCACGATTGAGCGGGCATCCAGAATAACAACGCCTTGCGATCGGAGATCAAGAGAGCGAAAACAACTTCTGGAGTGCGTGCATGAACAGCTGGTTTGCCAATATCAGCGTCAACCTCAAACTCGGCCTGGGCTTCGGCCTGGTGCTGATCCTGACCGGCCTGCTGGCCCTGGTGGGCTGGACGAGCCTGGGCGGTCTCATCGACCGCAGCAACTGGATGAGCGACATCGGCCAGTTGAACAAGGACCTTACCGACCTGCGTATCGCCCGCCTGCAATACATGATCGCCAACGGCGATGACGCCGCTGCTGCCAACACCTTGGCCAAGCTCGACACCTTCAGCAAGCAGCAGGCTTACCTGGAGCACACGTTCAAGAGCCCTGAAAACGTCAAGTTGCTGGGCGAACTGGGCGACATCATCAGCGCCTACAAGGTATCGCTGTCCAAGATGCGCCAGGGCTATGACGCCAGCCGTGCCGCCCGCGCCGCCATGACCCGCGCCGGTAACCAGGCTGACCAAGCCATGGAGGCATTGAGCCATGAAGTCATGGCTCGCCCAGAGGCCGACAGCGTGCGCCTTGCGCAGTACCAGCTGATCAGCAAGGCCCGCCAGCAACTGATGCAGGTGCGTATCGATGTACGCGGCTACATCGCCGACAACACGGCGGACAATGAACAAGCGGCTCTGCGCCAGCTCGATGCGGCGCTTGCGGTGGTCGATAGTCTCAAGCGTGAGCTGTCCGGCCCAAGCGAGCGGGTGCAACAGCTCGAGCGCGCAGTCACCGACTACCGTGAAGCTACGCGTCAATTCCGCGATGCCGTGGCCACCATTACCAGTGCGCGCGCCGAGATGACGGTTCAGGGCGCGGACATCGTCAAGCACAGCGATGCGCTGTACAAGATCCAGCTGGAGCGTCGCGACGTCGAAAGCAGCCAGGCGCGCACCTTGCAGACCATCGCCACCCTGCTGGCATTGCTGGTGGGCATCGTGGCAGCCGTCCTGATCACCCGGCAGATCACCCGGCCGTTGCAGGACACCCTGGCCGCGGTTGAGAAAATCGCCAGCGGTGACCTGACCCAGCAGTTGCATGTCACCCGCCGCGACGAGCTGGGGGTGCTGCAGCAAGGCATTGCCCGCATGGGCACGACCCTGCGCGAGCTGATCGGCGGCATTCGCGATGGCGTGACCCAGATCGCCAGCGCTGCCGAGGAGCTGTCAGCCGTGACCGAACAGACCAGTGCCGGTGCCAACAGCCAGAAAGTCGAAACCGACCAAGTGGCTACGGCGATGCACGAGATGGCCGCCACGGTTCAGGAAGTGGCGCGCAATGCCGAACAGGCTTCGCAGGCGGCCACAGGTGCCGATGGCGAAGCGCGGGCCGGGGATCGGGTGGTGGGCGAGGCAATCTGCCAGATCGAGCGCCTGGCGCAGGACATGCACCGCTCCACCGAGGCCATGACCGCGTTGCAGCAGGAAAGCCAGAAAATCGGCAGCGTCATGGACGTGATCAAGTCGGTGGCCGAGCAGACCAACCTGCTGGCCCTCAACGCGGCCATCGAGGCGGCGCGTGCGGGTGAAGCCGGGCGCGGTTTTGCCGTGGTGGCAGACGAAGTGCGCGGGCTGGCTCAGCGTACGCAGAAGTCGACCGAGGAAATCGAAGAGCTGATCGCCAGCCTGCAGCATGGCACCCAGCAGGTGGCCAATGCCATGCAGGGCAGCCGCGCCTTGACCGACAGCAGCGTCGAACTGGCGCGCAAGGCGGGTGAGTCGCTGGAGAACATCACAGGCACCGTGTCGAGCATCCAGTCGATGAACCAGCAGATTGCCGCTGCGGCCGAGCAGCAGAGCGCGGTGGCTGAAGAGATCAGCCGCAGCATCCTGAATGTGCGCGATGTGTCGGAGCAGACGGCCTCGGCCAGCGACGAGACGGCGGCGTCGAGCGTTGAGCTGGCGCGGCTTGGGGGTGAGTTGCAAATGCTGGTCAGCCGGTTCCGGGTTTGACCTGAAGCAGAGGGTTGGACGGTGGGCCGTAGCAGAGGCGCCGCAGCAGTTTGTGCAGCCTGTCGTGGAGCTGGTTACATGGGGCCGCTTTGCGGCCCATCGCGGCCGGTCCGGCGCCCCGGCAAGGCCGCTCCCACGGGTTTGCGTATCCAGAGGCTACCCGA
>NZ_JBICKP010000081.1:0-575 GCF_043104335.1 Pseudomonas sp. WSY_20 | reverse complement strand
CCTTCCGGCAGTTCGCAGTTACCGGTCACGTCAGTGGTACGGAAGTAGAACTGAGGACGGTAGCCTTTGAAGAACGGAGTGTGACGACCGCCTTCTTCTTTCGACAGAACGTAGACTTCTGCGGTGAACTTGGTGTGCGGCTTGACCGAACCTGGCTTGACCAGAACCTGGCCACGCTCAACGTCGTCACGCTTGGTACCACGCAGCAGAACGCCGCAGTTCTCGCCAGCACGGCCTTCGTCCAGCAGCTTGCGGAACATCTCAACACCGGTGCAGGTGGTGGTGGTGGTGTCACGCAGACCAACGATTTCCAGTGGATCTTGAACGCGAACGATACCACGCTCGATACGACCGGTCACAACGGTACCACGACCCGAGATCGAGAATACGTCTTCGATCGGCATCAGGAACGGCTGATCAACGGCACGAACTGGCTCAGGGATGTAGGCATCCAGAGTTTCTACCAGCTTCTTGACAGCGGTAGTACCCATTTCGTTGTCGTCTTTGCCTTCCAGGGCCATACGAGCGGAACCGATGATGATCGGAGTGTCGTCGCCTGGGAAGTCGTAGGTGGA